>JAIRTK010000255.1 GCA_031254955.1 Opitutaceae bacterium | reverse complement strand
TGTTTGCAGATGTTTTATGGAAAACATAGTTATTATGCTATTTGCAAACGGAATTTATAGCTTCACGGATAGGGCGCAGCCTCCGACTGCGCCCTATCCTGCATAATCTAAAAAATGTTTCATGAATGGTATCAATCCAGTTTTCTGATGGCGATGTTCCTATATTGTTTCACGCCGTCCGCCCGCGACACCGCTATGCGGCCGCTGCGCACGCCCGCGTTGCTGACAGACCACGCCATGCAGCCGTCGATGGTGAGCGTGACGACAGGGCCGCGCGCGGTGAGTTCGTAAGTGTGCCAGCTCTTCAAATCACGCAAGGACTTCATCAGGATGTGTCCCGGCGGCGGCGTTACGCGCACCTTGTAATCATCCCGTATGGTGATGCCAGAAAAATCAACCGTTGTTTCCGTATCAAGTTCAAATGTGAGTATGAAGTCGCGGTATTTTTCATCTTCGCGCAACGGCATGGGCGGATGTTTATATTCGGGAGACACGCCAAACCGTCCGAGCCTCGATTCGTGCGCCGGCCAGCGCGTCTCGAAGTCCGCCAGATCGCCGGCGCGCCCCTCGGCCCAAAGCGTTTCCGCCATGCAGAGCGCGCGGGGATACAGACGCTTTTCGACAAGCCCCTGCTCCGTCGCCCACATGCAAGCCTGTCCGCCGAGAATCATGGCGCGCGGCGGCAATTTTGCATATTTCACCCTGGCCGCATCGGGCCTCGGATTCTCAGCGCCGAAGAGCGTGGCGTCCCAATCCTTGACGGCCGAGAGCGCCACTCCCTGCCGCAGTCCGAACGATGTGAAATACAGCGGCGCGTAGGAGGAGTTTATGATTGTATAGCCCGCGGCGGCCATTGCTTGTGCGTTTTTATGGTTTGTCCATGCGTGTATAATGATGTCTCGCGGGGGCATGGGTTCGACGCCCGGATGAATCGCCTCGTTCCATACGATGAGCTGTTTGCCGTTGTGTTTCGCAATGTCATCCAGATCGCTGACAAATGTGTGATAAAACGCCTCGATTGTATCGCATCCCTTCGACTTCATGCGTGCCTGGCAATCAGGACAGTTTTTCCAGCGCTTGATGGCAAAAGGCTCGTCGGCGCCCAAGTGAATATACCGCGACGGGAAAATCGCGGCGACCTCGGCGACGACCTTTTCCATGAATTCCCAAGTGAAGGGTTTCCCGGCGCAAAGAATGGCGTCGTTCATCTCGCGCGCCATCCCCTCGCAGTCAAGCTGCGGATACGCGCTGACCTCCGCGTGCGAATGGCCTGGAAAGTCCAGCTCCGGCAGTAGTTCCACGCCATAACGCGCGGCGTATCTTACGAGTTCGCGCAATTCGTCCTGTGTGTAATATTTTTCGCCGGGACGATTGCATTCTGGAAACGCTTTCGACTCGAACGCCCACGACTGATCGTCGATCAGATGCAGATGCAGGACGTTCATTTTATAGGCCGACATCACGCGAATCGTGCGGCGGATGAAGGCGAGGTCGAGAAACGAGCGCGACGGATCGAGCATAAGCCCTCGCCAGGCGCGCGCAGGCTGGTCGTTGATGCGGGCATGGCGGATATGATAGGGTCCCTTCTCGTTTTCGATTCCTTGCAGAAGTGTCTGCGCGCCCCAAAGCAAACCTTCCGCAGATGCCGCCGCCACGACGATGCCGCGCTCATCAATTTCGATTGAATAGGATTCCCGGGCGCATGACTCCGGAGCAGACGGCGTTTGCAGCAGAAGCGTGATCGCGCCAGGTTCGATGGCGTCGGAGGACACCAGCTTGCAGGCAAGCGAGGTCTGTTCCTTGAGCTCTTCCGCAAAAACTTCGGCGATTTCGCGGATGCGGGCGGAAGACTGCGCGGGGATGTTCATGCGCAGTCCGGGTTTGAGCAGCTCGCGGCCCGCGCCTTGTTCGAGGCGGAGGGGCTTGGGTATCATTGTATTGAAGCCCGCCGCGTGCGTGAGGGTTGCGGCGGCAATATACAGGAGGAGGGTGATTGCGCGTCGCATGATGATCTATATAATCAGAATGTATATTTGACGCCGAGTATCATTTGGACGCCGAAATGCTGGATGCTGTAGAGTTTGGCGTAGTCGGGGGTGTTGTCGCCGTAGCGTTTCAGGACGTAAGGTTCGTTGGTGACGTTGCGGGCGGTGAAGTAGACGGTGAAGCCCTTGGTGATGCGATACTCCGCGTCGATGTCGAGTTTGGTGCCGCCAGCCAGGTATTCATAGGTGTTGGGGGCGATGCGGTTGCCTTCATAGACGCCGATGGTGTCGGGGTTGTCGGTGGAGATGAGCCTGCCGCGGTTGTTGCCGAGGCGCTGGTCGCTGCGGTTTGTCCATTTGAGCATGATGGAATAGCGGGGGCGGTTTATCGAGACGCCCCAGTTCATGGTGCGGGGAACAAAGGTGCTGAAATCGGCAAGGGGGCTGCCGGTGAGGCTTTGGAATGTGGCATTGCCGAATATCGAGATGCCGCGCGCCCAGTCGGGAAGAAAGGTGAGTTGCTGGGTGTAATCGAGTTCAAGGCCGCGGAGGGACATTTTTTCGACGTTTGTCATGGTGGCAATGCGGACTTTTTCATTAAAGACGCGGTCTCCATTGCCGTTGATATAATAGAAAAGCGAGGAGTCGATGTTGTAGGATTCAAGCAGCTCGGGGGTGGCCGCTTGCAGGGGGTCGAGGGGGATGGTGGTGTTGCCGAAGAAGTTTTTTATGCTTTTGTAGAAGAAGCTGGCGCTGAGGCGGGCGGATTTCTGGAAGTAGTATTCGACTGACACGTCAAAGGCGTCGGCTTCCCAGGGTTTTAGCTCGCTGTTGTTGACGGTGATGGTTTGCTGGACGCTGGTGCCGGAGACGGTGGTTGTGTCGGGGAGGACGACGAGGGGGACGATGTCCATGAAGTTGGGGCGGGCGATGGAGCGGGCGTAGCCGGCGCGGATGATGAGGTCGTCCTTGAGGAGGAAGGTGGCGCTGAGACTGGGGTAGAAGCCGTCGTAGGTGTGCTTGAGCTTTTCGCCACGGATTTGATTGATGACGTAGTTGGCGGCGTGTTTATAGGGATTGGCGAGGTTGGTGTAGGTGGTGGCGGGAGTGGGGGACAGGGGGGCGAGGTGGAATCGGTCCATGCTGGCAATGAAGGCGTCGGAGAACTGGGTTTTGTCGGGCATGCCGGTGGCGGGGTCTGTCTTGAAGATGGCGTTGGGTTGGCGGCGGGGGCCGGCGGATTTATCCTGGGTGTGTTCCCAGCGGACGCCGCCGACAAGCCAGAGGCGGTCGTTGAAGAGTTTGATGTCGCCGCGGATGTAGAGGGAGGAGATGGTTTCCTCCATGTGGAAGGAGTTGTTGGCAAGGAGGAATGGCTCGGTGTTGTTGGCGACGATGGCTTGGGAGAACCAATTGTTGGGGTCGCGGCTGGCGGCGGAGGCGCCGGGGATGTCGGTGTCGCGGTTGTAGTGGAGGAGGTAGTCGTCATAGACTTTGCCGGGGTCGCCCCATTGGACGTAGCCGAGGCCGTAGGGTGCGGGGACTTTGGAGAAGGAATCGTTGATATAGTGGGAGGCGAGCCGGTATGCCTCGCCGCCGCGGTTGACGGGGTCTTCGCCGTTGGCGCCTGGTTCGCCGCCCCAGAATTCCCAGACGTTGGGTCTCATGGCGATGTCGCGGGTTTCGCGGCGGATGTTGCCGCCGAATTGGAGGCGGATGGGGATGTTGCCAGCCGTGAAGAGGCGGCGGGCGTTGGCGTAGGCTTCCTCGGTTTTGTTGTAGGAGTCGCCTTGTGTGGTGGCGACGGAGCCGCGGTAGCCGGTGCCGTTGTTGCTGTAGGGGGTATAGCGCATGGTGTAGCTGTAGGAGTGTTGCTGGTTGCGTCCGTTGGCGTTGATGTCGGCGGCTTCGTTTTGAAGGGCGAGGATATAGGGGTCGATAGGGAGGAGGACGCGGTTGCCGGCGGGGCCGGTCATGCTGAAGGTGGAGATTCTGTTGGGGATGCCGTTGGTGATGTCATCGAAGTTGACGATGACACCGCGGATGCCGGCGACGACGTTGTTGAAGTAGCCTTCGTCCATGTCGCGGTAGTTGTTGGTGGCCTTGGAGGCGCTGATGCCGGCGTCGATGTTCCAGACGGGACCGTTGTGGCGGTAGGTGAGGTTGGTGAGCCAGGTGTCGCCGAATTTGCGGCGGTAGTTGGTGGAGTTGGTGACGGAGCCGGCGTTGTTGCGGTTGGCGGGCATGCCGTCGATGTCGGAGATGCCGCCGTGGGTGAAGTCGGGGCCATACCAGTTGTGTGTGTTTTGGGGTGGGAGGCCGGACTCAAGGCCGCCGCCGCCGCCGACATCAAAGGCCAGAGCCGAGGCGTAGAAGGAGTTGTCGTAGTTGTTGTATTGGTAGCGGAGGGTAAAGATGTCCTGGCGGGTGGCGCGCCAGTCGAGGGAGATGCCGATGGAGGAGCGCTCGATGACGGAGGGGGAGGTTTGGACGCGGTAGGAGGCGAGGTAGGGGTTCCTGGGGGTGACGGTGGCGGGGGTGGGAGTGACTTCGGTGTTGGCGCCGCCGGAGGAGGGAATCCAGGAGGTTTGCTGGAGAGTCTGGGGGTTGTATTGGTTGGAATACATGCCAGTGATGGTGATGCCGAGGTTCTTGGTGAGGGGATTGATGTAGGTGAAATCGAAGCCGGGTTTGACGAGTATTTCCTTATGGCCATTGGGGCCGATGGGTTGGCGGCTGAGACTGGTTTGGGTGCTGTTGAAGTTGGCGTAGGCGCGGACGGTGGCGTAGACGCTGGAACGTTCGAAGGCGGATTTGCTGATCATGTTGATGGAGCCGCCGAGGGCGCTTGCGGGCTGGTCGGGGGTGCGGCTTTTGGAAACGGAGATGCGGGAGGCGTTGTTGATGGAGATTTGCTCAAACTCGACGGTGCGGCTTGGGCTGTAAACGCCGTCGGCGGCGAATGAGGCGGAGGGGACTTTAAAGCCGTCCATGGTGATATCGACAGTGGAAGGGGGGAGGCCGCGGACGGTGACGGTGCGGGCGGCGGCGGCGTTGTAGTCAACGGTGAGGCCGGAGATGTATTTGAGGAATTCTCCGATATTGCCCTCGGTGATATTTCCAAATTCGTCGGTGGAGACGACGTTTTGGATGTTGGGGGCGTTGCGTTGCTCGTTGAGGGCGATTATTTTTGCGTCGGTTTCCCGGCGGGCCTGGACTTGGTATGTGTCGAGCTTGACAACTTCATCGCCGGAGCCGGCGCGTTCCATGCCGAAGTCCTGCTCGGTGGTGGCGCCTTCGGTAATGGTGATTGTATATTGTTTCGGGGCCATGTCGCCATAGGCGGCCTGGATCACGGCTTCGCCGACGGGGGCGTTGGTTATTATATACTCGCCATAGCCGTCGGTATATGAAACCAAGCCGGAGCCGACGATGCGCACCTGCGCGTTCAATAGATACCTGCCGGTTGACGTGTCCAGCACGCGTCCGCGCACGACGGCGGGGCTGGCGGCGGCAAAAGCGGACATCGGCAAAAGAACCGCCGCAACCAGGACGGCGATGGCCGGCCAGATGCGATTCGAGACACACATAAACGCCCTCCCGCCCAATGATATATTGTCTATTGCGGGAGCCGGCCAGTGTGGGATGCAGTGAATTTTTTGTTTCATTGGATATTGGGTATTGTTGGAGGGCTTAAACGCGAACCGATCAGAAGCGTGGAAACTAAAGTCCCTGCATGGCGCGCGGGACAAAGGGTATTTTGGTAAACGTTAAACGTCCCTCGCGCACCAAGGGCCGACTACTGTTGCGAGCTGAGCGATTTGCTTTCGATCCACACGCTTTCGACCAGCTCCAGGCGCGGGTGCGCGGGGATGCCGAAATCGGCGTTTATTATTCGCGAGACAAGCAACTCGACCGCCCATCGGCCCATGAGTTGCTGGTTTTCCTGCATTCCGGAAAAGGGTGTGCCTTCAAGTATCTGGCTCAGCGCCACGACACCGAGGTCGCCCGGCACATGCCGGCCCAGGCATTGCAATGCCGCATGAAATTCGGCGAGCACGTCATAGGTGTGCACGATGAGGACAACGTCGGGCGCATGTCGTTTCAGCCATGAACGGAGCGGCTTTTCCTCAATCCGCGCCATGCGCAAAATCGGCATGATGTGCGGCACCCCGAGCCTGTGCTCGCACCATCCGAGATAGGCGCTCGCATTGGCCATGCCGCCGCGCTCGTCCTCGTATTCGCCGAGCAGCAGTCCAGGGCGCCGATAGCCGAGTTCGTAAGCACGGTTGAGCGCGTGCATCGTGTCGTTATAGGCGTGGTTGATCACACGGTGCATCGGCGTGCGGATGCTCAGGCCCTGCGTGACGATGGCGCAGCGGTCGAGTTCATGGGGAAATTCGGCGTCGATATCGGGGCTGCCAAAGCAGAGAAGCCCGTTGATGCCGCGTGCATCGAGGATAGCGCGGATGCGCCGGGGGGTCATGCCGGACGCGCGCATCCAGATGGGTTCGAGGCGGTAGCCGAGCACCCCGGCGTAGGCCGTCATACCGTGATACATGCGGGTGAGATGCAGGGATTTTTCCCAAGGGCGCGGGGTGTCGTAGAGGGAGACAACGCCGAGGCACGCGCCTTCGCCGGGCTTGGCAGCCTGACGGATGCGGCTCATAAGTTCGGCGATTTTGGCATTGGGTTTATAGCCGATGCACCGGGCCGCGCTGAGCACGCGCTCGCGGGTAGCGGCGGGAATCTTCGGGCTGTTTTGCAGCGCGAGCGAGACCGTCGCCACGGAGAGTTTTGTGATGTCGGCGATTTTGCGAATACTCATGGTATGCGGCTGGGAATTCGGTCGGACATAAGCATGACACGGATAGAGCTAATGGGACGGACGGGATGGATGCGGAGCTGGATGAGGCTGGCGCTTGTCCGGGGTCATGGGGACGCGGTGTTTTGGGCGGCGGCGGTGATGAGTTGCTTGATGCCTTTCAGGGCGGGAAACTCCACGGCGACGGTGTTGGGAGCGACAGCTTTGTCAACGGCGGCGAGCTGTTGGTCACGCGTGGCTTTGGCGTCTGCTGAGGGCATTTCTTCGGATGGGACTTTTTCGAGCACAAGCAGCGCGTTTTCAGTCTGTTCGATGGCATATAAAACACCGTTCGCGAATTTCGCGACATCTTTCAGGCGGGGCGAGCGTTCCGCGAGTCGGGTGCTGACGCTCTGCGCCGCTTGATGCCACTCAGCCAGTTGCCCGCGCAGAGCATCCGCGAGCGCCGGCGCTTTTTCGGGATCGGTTTTACGTGTTTCGAGATAGGCGGAGACGTTGTTGTTGAAATCGCGCGCGCTGGCACTGTCGGGAACGGTCGCATCAACAAAGCCGCCCAGTGGATTGAGGCGGCTTTTGAGTTGCAAACGGCCGCGGGCGTATTGCTTCACGGGTTCGCAGGCGTCGGAAAATACGCGGAGCGCAAGAACCTCGGGGCTTGCCGGGGCGAAGGCATCGCCGGCGAGCCGGCGCAAAAGCGATGACCGGTTTTTCTCGTGCATCATGCCGGCCTCGTCGAGGCGCAGGCTCACAATGGCGAGGCGGCGATACATGTCGAAAACGTCGCGCGCGGCCCGCGGCGACCAGAGGCGCTCGGCGATGGCGGCGGTGCGCGGCCAGATGCGGGAGTCGATGGTTTCGGGGGACACCCACTCCGACCACATGGTGGCCTCGCCGCCAAGAACGAGTTCGCGCCGGTCGGGTGCGAGTGCATCCCCGGCGGGAAGAGGATCAACGCCGTAGTGATCGGAGGCGGGCTGGTTGAGATCAATGTAGTAACCGTGCGAGAGAATCACGCGATGACCGGCGGCGGCGGCCTCGGCGACACCCTTGGCGCCGCGCCAGGAGTGCACGACGGCGTTTTGTGGAAGGCCGGAGTGGAGGATTTCGTCCCAGCCGACGAGGGTCTTATTATTGCGCGCGAGGATTTCGGCGAGCCGGGTATTAAACCAGGAGTGGAGGCCGTGGTTGTCCTTAAGGTTGTTTTCCGCGATGAATTTTTGGATGCGTTCGCTGGCGTTCCATTGCCTGCCGTTGTTTTCGTCGCCGCCGATGTGCATGAAGGGATCAGGAAAGAGCGCGGCCATTTCCCCGAGAAAATCGGAGAGCAGTTCGTGGAGAGCCGGATTGGACGGGTCCATCGTGGGGTCAAAAACGCCCCAGCGCTGCTCAATCGTGTAAGTGGTGCCAGGAGAACCGCTGAGCAGTTCGGGATGCGAAATACCCCAGCTCGTGGCGTGGCCGGGCATGTCGAATTCGGGGACGACACGGATCGCCCGCGCGGTGGCGTAATCGATGATGCCGCGAATTTGGTCTTGCGTAAAATAGAGGCCGTCCGAGCCGAGCATGTGAAGTTCGGGATGGGTTTTACTTTCGATGCGGAAGCCCTGGTCGTCGGTGAGGTGAAGGTGCAGGACGTTGAGTTTGACAAGCTCCATGCCGTCGATGACGCGCCTGATGTCGCCGGTGTCATGCCAGTGGCGGGAGACGTCGATCATGAGGCCGCGCCAGGGGAAACGGGGGCGGTCGTTAATCGTGACGGCGGGGAGGCTGAAGCCTCCGGCGTCCTGCCGGATGAGTTGGATGATGGTTTGCAGGCCGCGCAGGGCTCCGGTCGTCGTGGGCGCGCGGAGAACGGCTTGTTCGGGCGTGATGGCGAGCGTATAGGTTTCGTCCTCGCCAAGGGCGGGAATCGCGGGGGCGGGAGCGTGAACGTTGATGATGAGTGCGGAGTCTCGCGCGACCGAGCTGACGATTGATGTTTGGGTGAAGACGATGCCGGTGCGGATGGAGAGGGCCGAGTAAAGCCGGGTGATGGCGGAGCGAAGGCGAATGTCGTTGATGCCGGCCAATGCCACGGAAAAATCCCCCGTGATGGGGAGGCGCGCCTCCGGAACAGAAAACCGGATTTCCGCCGGCAGCGGTATGATGTCAGCCGTGACATCTGCGAGTGAAAGTGAGGAGGCGGCAAAAAAAACAAAAGCGCCCGCAAAGGCCCGCGCTGTCTTATCAAGGATGGAGGATGTTGAGAATTTCATTGATGGAATAACATACAAGGGTTTCAACGGCTGTGGCGTTGTTTCCGAATGTGTCCGGCACAAGATATCCATGCTAGTATGACGGCGAGTGTGCTCAGGGGAAATCATCGGGGGCTGGTGCGATGCCGGGATTCAATGCCTGTCAATGATAGCGGCGGGGGCGTCTGTCCTGAATAACAGAAACGATTATGTTTTTGTCAAAAATAACAGCATGGTTTTCACGTCCGCCCGGTCCGCAATCGCCGGTGCTGTTGCTTGCGCTGCATAGGATTGATAGGATGTTTGTGGACGCGAGCAATCGCATCATCAAGAGGATGGTCGGGCTTCGGCTCGCGGTGGGTTTCCAAGTCAACGTCGAGGCAGAAGCTCGGCGGATGTGGTTTGTCTTTGAGCTTGAGAAATACGGCTTTGGCCTCGCGCAACTAAGGTTCGGTCAGAAACGTGGAGGTCACGCGCAAGTCCGAGCCGACCTGCGCCTGCTTGAGTTGCAGAGTGCAGCACCGGCTTGTTCGTGCAGGCAGTTCCCTGCACATATTATGATCAGCGAAATATTTTCCGATTTCGGTCAACCAATCCATTCCTACACGCGCAAACAGGCCATCGCGGACGGCGTGCTCATTGACCTCAGTGGCAAGGAAATCGTCCGCCGTCATTGGAAGCCCCCGTGGCCTGCACCAGTGCGGTGTGGAGCACCATCGAAAACGCCATCCGCATCGGTGATTGCGACCTCGACGGCATCCTGCATGACCTCAGCGTGTTTTGCCAAATGGCGGATACGCGGCGGGAAAATCAGCGATGCTGACACGGTGCGTTTCACTGCAATCATAGGCAAACGTACGTGCGCGTTGAAACTTCACCTCGGCCCCGGCGACAACCACGAGCCGGTTCTGACCCTCATGCTCGCCGACGAGGATTGATAACACACAGAGGGCGCCCCCTATTTTTACCGGCAGACAGAATGAGGGCATTCGCGCGAACATCACGACATCGCCTGACAATCACTGGTTGACTGCAATCAAACGCCCCGCTTCGTGGATCGGCATTCTAGAACGTTGGCGCAAGGAGCGGCCTTCCTCATCGCTTTGGATGCTTACTTTTCTTTGAATGATTCCAGCGAGGAACACCGCAATGTCCTTCCCCCCTAAGGGGGCGTCGCTGGCGCCGGCTTGTGTTATTCGACGAGGGTTTTATAGATGCAGATGTGGCGGTAGGTCTGGCCGGGGCGGAGGATGGTGGAGGGGAATGCGGGGTGGTTGGGGCTGTCGGGGTAGTGTTGCGTTTCAAGGCAGAAGGCGGTGCGGTGGGCACAGGTTTTGCCGTGTTTGCCTTTGAAGGTGTCGTTCAAAAAGTTGCCGCCGTAGAACTGGATGGCGGGCTGGTCGGTGCGGACTTCGAGGACGCGGCCGCTGGCGGGTTCGACGGCGCGGGCGGCGAGGTAGAGTTTGCCGGTGCCGGCGTCGGCGGCGGGGCGGTCGAGTATCCAGTTGTGGTCGTAGCCGGCGCCGTTTTTGAGCTGGGGGTCGGCGGCGTCAAGGCGCGCGCCGATGGCGGCGGGGGTGCGAAAGTCGAAGGGCGTGCCGGCGACTTCGGGCAGTTCGCCGGTGGGGATGAGGTCGGGGGTGACGGGGGTGTAGCGGCTGGCGTGGAGGGTGAGGTGGTGGTCGTTGATGGCGCGGAGGCGGTCGCCGTCGGCGCCGTCGCGGGTGCCGTGGAGGTTGAAGAAGGAGTGGTGGGTGAGGTTGACGGGGGTGGGTTTGTCGGCGGTGGCTTCATAGGTGATTTTGAGTTCGTTGTCGTCGGTCAGCACATAGACCATTTTGACTTGGAGGTTGCCTGGGAAGCCTTGGTCGCCGTCTTGCGAGAGGTGGGTGAATTCGAGGGTGCGGTGGTCGGGCTGGCGGGTGTCCCAGACGAATGACTGGAAGCCGCGCGGGCCGCCGTGGAGGGCGTTTTCGCCGTTGTTGGCGGGGATGGCGTAGCGTGTTCCGTCGAGGATGAATTGGCCTTGGGCGATGCGGTTGCCGTAGCGGCCGATGGCGGCGCCGAAGTAGGGTTCGGCGGAGGTGATGTAGGCTTGGACGTTGTCGTAGCCGAGGACGATGTCGTCGAATTTCCCGGCGCGGTCGGGGGTGAGCCAGGAGACGACGCGGGC
>JAIRTK010000268.1 GCA_031254955.1 Opitutaceae bacterium | reverse complement strand
GGACGTTGTCAACGGCGGTGAATTCGCCGAAGCGTTTGGTGACTCCGCGGCTGTCGATCATGTCCGGTTTTTCGTTTGGGGGGGCGGCGGTTGTTTTCTCGCGCGGGGGCGCGGGGGGGTGGGGGGCGGTTGCGGGGGTTTGCGTGGGGGGGTGGGTTGGGTTTCAGTCATCGGAAATGGGAGTGGGCGGGAGTGGGCGGGAGGGGGGCGGGAGGGGTTATGGTTTGCGGGGTTTGGGTTTGGGGGGGCGCGCGCCGCGGCGTTGGGCGAGGATGTAGGCGAGGACGAACAGGAGGGTGAAGATGACGCCGAGCGCGGCGCCGAAGGGGGCGTTGCGCGCGCCGCCGAATTGTTTCTGGATGACGTTGCCGATGAGCGGCACTTGCGCTCCGCCCATGAGGTCGGTGATGGCGAACATGCCGATGGCGGGCACGAAGGTGAGCAGCGTGCCGGCGGCGATGCCGGGGCGCGTGAGCGGGATGATGACTTCGCGGAAGACGCGCAGGGGGCCGGCGCCGAGGTCGTAGGCGGCTTCGACGAGCGCGTAGTCGAGTTTTTCCGCGCTGCCGTAGATGGGCAGGATCATGAAGGGGAGGTAGGCGTAAACGAGGCCGATGATGACGGCGGCGGGTGTGTAGAGGAATTCAATGGGGCCGGTGGTGAGGCTGGCGGCTTGGAGCAGGCCGTTCATGAGGCCTTGTTCTTTGAGGATGGTGATCCAGGCGTAGGTGCGGATGAGGAAGCTGGTCCAGAAGGGGATCATGACGAGCATCACGAGGCGGTTGCGTGTCGCGGGGCGCTGGCGCGCGATGTGCCAGGCGGCGGGATATCCGATGGCGATGCAGAGGGCGGTCGTGATGGCGGCGTAGCCGATGGAGCGTCCGAGGATGTTGAGGTAGATGGGGTCGAGGGCGCGGGCGTAATTTTCCAGGGTGAAGTGGTGGACGACGCGTCCGAGGTCGTCGCGTTGGCAGAAGCTGTAATCGAGGAGGATCGCCATCGGGGCCACGACGAAGAGGAGCAGCCAGGCGAGCATGGGCGCGAGGAGTAGCCAGCCGGTGAGGCGTGGGGCGCGGGCGCGGGGGTTGGCGGTTTCAAGGTTGGCGATGGCTTGCATTGCTCGGGTCGGTCGGCGGGCGCGCGGGCGGTGGGTCAGGGGGGGCGGCGGCAGGTTAGGCGAGTTGGCGGGTGGCGGGTTGGCGGTTAGGCGGGCGGCGGGTTAGGTGGGTTGGCGGTCAGGGGGAAATCGTCGCGGCGGGCGCGGCGGGCGGGTGGCGCGGGTGGTGCGGAGCGGGTGGCGCGGGGCGCGGGGATGAGTTGTCGCGTTTTTTGGGGGTCTGTTGGCGGATTGGTAAAGATCTTGGGCGGGGGTTGTGTTTTGTTGACGGATTTTGCCCCCCCCTCGGACGCGGGGGGCGTCCCGGCGGGGCGGGGGCAAATCCCGCCGCTGGGGGGCGGCGGGCGGGGCGGGCGGGGGCGGGGGCGGGGGTTTTTCACCGGCTTTACTTGGCGGCGTTTTTCAGGTCGGTGTAGAGCGCGTCGATGTCTTCGCTGTTTTTGCCGATGTCGCGGAAGATTTCGTAGAGGCCTCTGGGCGGGTAGCTGGCGGGGTTGGCGAGTTCGTCGGGGGTGAGGAGTTTGCGGGCGCCGCCGTTGGGGTTGGTGTAGGGGAAGTCGCGCGAGATGAGCACGCTGACTTCGGGGCGCAGGATGTAGTCGAGGAATGCGTGCGCGGCTTCGCGGTTTTTCGATTTGTTGGAGATGGCGAAGGCGTCCACAAAGGAGTGCGTGCCTTCGACGGGGAGCACGTATTGGAATTTTTTGTTTTCTTTCCAGAGGATGGCGGCTTCGCCGCCCCAGACGATGCCGAGGTCCACGTCGCCGTTGGTGAGCGAGGTTTTCGGGCTGTCGGAGTCGAAGACTTTGACGAGTTTGACCCATTTTTCGAGCACGGGGCGGGCTTTCGCGAGGGTGGCGGGTGTGATGTCGTTGATGCCGATGTCGAGGGTGGCGTAGGCCCAGGAGAGGAGTTCGCGTCCGTCGTCCACGACGACGATGCGGCGGGCGTGCCGGGGTTGGAAGACGTCGGCGTAGCCGCGCACGGGTTCTTTGATTTTTTCCGTGTTCACGACGATGCCGACGGTGCTGACCATGTAGGGGACGGTGTATTTTTGCTCGGGGTCGTAGGGGAGTTTCTGGAATTCGGGGAGGATGTGCTGGAAGTTGGGCAGTTTCGCGTAGTCGAGCGGTACGAGGAGGTTTTCCCTGACCATCGCTTCGGCGATGTAGTCGCAGGGTTGCACGAGGTCGTAGGCGGTGCCTCCGGCGAGGACTTTCGCGAGCATTTCTTCGCCGGAGGAGAAGGTCTCGTAGTTGACTTTGATGCCGGTTTCTTTCGTGAAGCCGTCGAGCACCGCTTGCGGGATGTATTCCGACCAGGCGAAGATGTTGACTTCTTTGTCAGTGGCGCGCGGGGCGCACGAGGTGGCCGCGAGGGCGGCGAGCACCGCCGCGGCAAGGGTGCCGAGGCGGACGAGGAGGCGGACGGGGAGGCGGGTGTTGGTGTTCATGGGCGATGCGGGGATGTGATGATTTTGGGTTGGCCGTTCACCGGCGCGGCGGCGAGCCGGCGCAGGTATTCGGAGAACAGGACAAAGGCGATGGTGGTGACGAGAAACACGGTGGACAGTGCGTTGATCATGGGGTCGAGGCCTTTTTTGACCATGCCAAAAACCACGGTCGGCAGGGTGGGCGAGGTGGGGCCGCGCGTGAAAAAGGTGATGATCAGTTCGTCCATCGACAGGGTAAAGGCCATCAGTCCGCCGCTGAGAATCGCGGGCCAGAGGCAGGGCACGATGACCAGCCGGAAGGCTTGCAAGGGCGTCGCGCCGAGGTCGAGCGCGGCCTCCTCCAGCGCCGGGTCCAGTCCGTCGAGCCGGGCTTGCACCGCCACGAGCACAAACGGGAAGCAGAAGGTCACGTGCGCGATGACCACCGTGGTGAAGCCCAGATCCATTTTCAACACGGTGAAAAAGATCAGCAGGCTGATGCCCATGACGATTTCGGGCATGATCATGGGCACGCAGATCAGCGCCTGGATCGCGCGCGCGAAGCGATACCGGTGGCGGTAAAGCAGCCAGGCCCCTGCCGTGCCGATGATGACGGAAAACACGGTGGCGAGGGCGCCGATGTAGAGCGTGTTTTTCAGCGCGCGGATGATGGGGGCGTTGCCGGCCAGCGCGGCATACCACTTCATCGTGAAGCCTTCCCAGACGAGGTTCAGCCGGGAGCTGTTGAACGAGTAAGCGATGAGCACGATGATCGGCAGGTAGAGAAAGGCGAACACGAGCGCCGTCCACACGCCAAGCCCCCGGTTCATCATCTTGATGCCGGAAACAGGTCGGCGGGAGGCTGCTGGCGCGTGCATGTTGGGA
>JAIRTK010000178.1 GCA_031254955.1 Opitutaceae bacterium | reverse complement strand
AACTCCTAGGTCATACCGATGCAAACCTGACGGCGAAGATTTACACGGACGTCCCCGCCCTCTCGCTGCATGGCGAAATCGCCAAGTTGCCCGCGCCAGAGGCGGCGTCACGCGAGGCGGTCACAAAGGCCACGAACAAACGAACACTGGCGGACGTGCTGGCTGACCTCATTAAGACCTTGCAAACCCCTGATATTCAGGGTGAAATCGAAACATTAACCGCCTCGCGGCCAACCGGAAAACTGGTGCTCAGGAAGGGACTCCCTCCCTCCCCGCTCTTCCGGAGCCAGCGCGCGCTTCTTTCACTTCCCCTGCGTCCCCCAGCGGCGGTGGAGAAAACGCTCGGCGGGGGCGAACATGATTTTGTCCGCCAGCAACCCGATCACCACGATCACCAGCATCACGCCGACGACTTGGTCCATCGCGTTAAGCTCGCGCCCGTAGTGCAGGAGCTGCCCGAGGCCGAAGCCGGTCAGGATGGTCACAAAAATCTCCGCCGCCATGAGCGAGCGCCACGCAAAGGCCCAGCCTTGTTTCATGCCGCTCACCACGAACGGTAGCGACGCGGGCAGCATCACTTTCACCCAAGTGTGCAGGCCGTGCGAACCCATCGTGCGGGCCGCGCGCGCGTAAATCGGCGGGATGGTGCGCACGCCCGTGTCGGTCGCGATGATGACCGACCAAAGCGTGCCCATCACCACGATGAAAAACATCGCCGGCTCCGTCTGGCCGAAGGACAGCAGCGCGATCGGCACCCAGCACACGCTGGGCAACGTTTGCAGGCCGAGCGCGAGCAGTCCGATGGTGTCCTGGCAGACTTTGAAGCGCGCCGTGAGCAACCCGAGCGGCAGGCCGATGACGATGCCGCTGGCGTAGCCGAGCAGCAGGCGTTTCACCGTGACGAGCGCCGCCGCGGCGAGCGTGCCGTCCGCGAGCACGCCGGCGAGGTAACGGGCGACATCGAGCGTCGAAGGCATGAGTCGCAACGAGTCGATGCCCGCGCGTTTGATGAGTTCCCAGCCGACGAGCAGCGCCGTGAAAAAAATGGTGGCGGTGACGATGCGTTTCATGCCGCTCCTCCTTTGCCTTCGGGCAACCAAAACATCTCCGACGGGGCTTCGCTCGCGAAGCCTGCACGGGCGGCGCGCAGCCAGTCCGGCGGGCGGACGGGCGCGACTTCAGCTTTGCTCGCGGAGTCCGTGCGGGCGGCGTGTGATGTTATTTTTTCAGGGGTCATTCGGGCATCTCCGTTTCGGTCGGGCCGATGTAGCTTTTGAGCGCCTTCGTGATTTCGCTGGAGCGGGCGGCGAGGCCCACGCTGTTGATGTCGCGCGGGCGCGGCAGGTCGATGACGAACTCCTGCCGGATGCGTCCGGGGTGCGGCGAGAAAAGCGCCACGCGGTCGCCGAGGCAGACGGCTTCGCGGACGTTGTGCGTGACAAACACGATCGTCTTTTTGCGTTGTTCCCAGATGCGCTGGATGTCGCCGTAAAGCTGCTCGCGGGTGAGCGCGTCGAGCGCGGCGAACGGCTCGTCCATGAGCAGCACCTTGGGATTCGGCGCGAGGGCGCGGGCGAGCGCCACGCGTTGTTTCATGCCGCCGGAAAGTTCATGGATGTTTGCGCGCAGGAAGTGGTCGAGATCGACGAGGCGCAGGTAGTATTTCGCCACTTCCTCGCGTTCCTTGTTGTTGAGGCCGGGCTTGAGCTTGAGGCCGAACATCACGTTGCCGAGCACGTCGAGCCACGGGAACAGGGCGTGCTCCTGAAACATCACCATGCGGTCGCGGCCCGGCCCGCGGACGGGCAGGCCGTCGGCCAGCACTTCGCCCTCGTCGGCGCGGTCGAGGCCGGCGATGATGTTGAGCAGCGTGCTTTTGCCGCAACCGCTCGGGCCGACCAGGCAGACGAACTCGCCTTCGGCGACTTCGAGCGAAACCCGGTCAAGCGCGTGCACCTCGGCGCGTTTGGTGCGAAAGCGTTTGCTGACTCCGCCCACCGAGAGTTTCGAGGGCGCGATGTTTTCCAATTCCGTTTGGACGGTCACCGGGTGGTTTTTGGGCGTTTGGTGCTTCTTGCGGCTCGGCAGTGGGCGGGTTGCGGTTGGGCGGCGGGAGAGTGGCGGGAGGGTGGCGTTTTGCGACGGGAGAGTGGCTGTTTGGCGGCGGGTGGATGGCGATTTGGCGGTGGGTGAATTATGGCGGGAGGGTGGCGTTTTGGCGGATGAGATTGCGAAGGACTGACGCGCTCACTTTCGCCGCAGTCCCCGCAGTTGCAAGAATTTCGATGGGGTTTTCCATCGGCAACGGGTTTTTACAATTGTAATTGAGATTACGCGGAGGCGGAATTTCAGTTCATAATCCAGCTATAACTGGCTGAGGTCGTTGAGTCGGCAGGCTGCTCCGAAGCCGGCTTCCATTCGCCAGCCGTCGAAGTCCGGGGCGAAATCGCGGCTGTGCGCGTCGCATGGATCGCTTCGCCATGCGTGTCCGTCTTCACCGCGCCGAACTGTCCGTAAGGCGTCCAGCGCGAGTCGTGGATGCGTCTGCCGAAACGCGCTTGCAGCCGGTATTGCGCGGAGGTGGCGGCGTCTACTTTCACGTCCAGCTCCGTATTTTGCGGGCCAGTGCGGGAGCTTTTTCCGGACAGCCACGTCACCGCAGTCTGTGTTCCTCCGGGCGCGATCCACCAGTCGTTCGCCGTCAGGAAGCGCCGCCCAATCTCCAGCGACACGCCGCAAAACTCGCTGGCGTGCGTAGCCGCCGGTCACTGGGTGTCCGCAGGCCGTGCTTACCTCTAAACCGCGCTTGCAGCGGTCGGGGCCGGTCTTTGCCACCAGCTAGAGCAGCCCGCGAAGCGTCAACGACGAAACCCGGACGGTCCAATACGCCACCTCGGAACGGACCCGCATCGTCAAAGGCAAGGGTGAGATCACCATTGAAAACCGAAAACCGCACCTGCCATGTCACCCGTTTGCTGGCTGGCTTTACGGTCGCACTGCGGTCGTCACGAACGGGCAAAATTTTTCCACGTTTGCTACGGTGGTTCCTCGCTATTTTGAATGGTTGAGAATAACCTTTTAACCACGGAGGACACGGAGTCCGGAGGGAGGAGTTTAATGAAAAAACTCACGCAGAGGCGCGGAGACGCAGAGAGTTTTTGATTAATACCCTTTGCAAATGAAAATCTCCCTTCAGGTAGGGCGAGGCGTCCCGCCGAGCCGTGTGAACCGCTCGCGGCTCGGCGGGACGCCT
>JAIRTK010000172.1 GCA_031254955.1 Opitutaceae bacterium | reverse complement strand
TACGTTAGGTGCGGGGGGGGGGTTTTTGTGGTGGGGGGCGAGGGGTGGGGTTTTTGGGGGGGCCGCCGTGGGGCCCCGCGACGATTTCCCTTGGGCGTCCCTCGGGCGGCGGTGCGGCGGGGCGGCGCGACAGGTCGCGCCGTCAAAAGCGGCGACAGGTCGCCGCACTCCATAAAAGCCCCGCCGCGTAACTTCAGTTACTCATTCCGTCTATTCTTTTACACACTACACAGTCTGTCTAAAAGCGTCTTCTATGAAACGACTTCCGAAACCGGTAGTGGATCGAGGGCGAAGCCGAGGTCGCGAGCGGGTTTGCGATGGCTGTCTTCACGGCGGGTTTGGCAGGCGGTTTCGTTGCGGGCAAAGGAGGAGGCGTCGCAGGGGTGTCGGGATTTATGGCGTGTCGTCATGAGATTTTGAGCCAAAGGTAAAGACATCGGATTTGGACGGCGGCAAGGAAACTGGAGGCGTTTTTCACATAACGCTCCTGCGTCTTCCCATCCTTTTGGATTCCGACACCGCTTTGAATCGCATCCTTGGCTTGGCTGTGATGCAAAACTCAAGGCGCGTTAACGAATGGCCGGAGTCGTTAACGAATGACCAAGGGCGGCTGGAAATAGCCGGAGTCGGCTGGAAATGGCCGGAGTCGGCAGGGAGACCTCGCCGAGGCCATCGCGACAGCGCCCAGCTTTCCCCATGAAATTCAAGTCGCCCTCTCCGCCCGACGGCGGCTCCGGAGCGGCCTCCCTGCTCGGCCTCGCGGAAAAACTCGCCAGCCTGCCGCCTCCGCGCAACCTCGGTTACTGCGAAAGCAGGGTCGGCAAACAAGTCTCTTGCATCAGAAGCGGATGCGATGCATGAAAAACAGGGATTAAAAAGCTGGAAGAACGAACAAAACAACACGAGAGTGCCACCACCGCTGAAACCCAAGTGAACCCGTGCCCGATTAAAAAAGAACATGACGCCGTGCGCGCGATGAAACCCCGTCTTGCCGTCCTCCTTGCCGCCATCGCCCTCCTCGCCTTTGGCTGCGCCTCGCACCCGGTGACTTTCCGCCCCAACGCCTTTGCCGGCAAGCAACGACTCTTCAATGAGCAGGCGGTTCATGCCGCGCTCTCCTCCGCCGACGCCGCCCGCGTGGAGCCGTTGATCACCGCCGATTCGGCGCGCGATAATGTCGAAACCGGCCCGATCTGGGCGCGGGCGTTCATCGGCGCCGCCGCCAACACCACCGCCGCCAGCGTTTCCATTGATTCCACCCACCTCGTCCAGAAAAACCACGGCTTCAGCTTCAAAGTCAGCTACACCTACACCGCCAGCGCCACGCTCACCTACGGGACGGCCCGCTTCACCCTGAACGGCAGCGGCGCCTGCGAGTCCGGCAAAGGCACCGACAGCTACTCCGCCATGCGTCAGGCGATAGAAATCTGCATTGCGGGCATCGCGGCGCAGGCGGCGGAACTGATGCGAACGCAAAGCCCCTATGCCCGGGTGGAAATCCCCTTCGAGGACGCGCCGTTCCAGCCCTATGCCCAAACCGGACGGGCCAGGCTTTCCGGCCAGGCAATCGGCCGGATACGGGGCGGCCTCGTGGAATTGATGCCCTACGTCGGCTACATGAAGGCCCGCGACGAAGCCATCGCCGGGGACAAGGACCCCGGCCCGCGCGACCACCGGCTCGCGCACTACACGCGGCAGTGCGTGCTCGATGCCCAAGGCCACTACGATTTCCCCGCGCTCCCGGCGGGCGATTACATGCTGATCTGCCGGTTCCTTGCGGGACCGGAGGCGCCGCTGCGGGACGACACCGAAATCGCGCGGGCCATTTCGCTCGGCGAAAACGAAAACAAACACTTCGTGCTCACGCCTTACTGACCCGGTCCGTTTTGAAACCCGTTCGCCTCCCCCTGTTGGCCTCCCTGTTGCCCCCCTTTCCCCCATAACGAAAAAGCCGCAACCTGCTGAAGTTTGCGGCTTTTTGTTAAACTGGCGCATCCGTAGGGAGTCGAACCCCAACCCTTCTGATCCGTAGTCAGATGCTCTATCCAATTGAGCTACGGATGCGTGGGAGGGCAGAGAAAGCAGGGATTTTGCGGGGAGTGCAAGCGATATTTTCCCAAAAAAAAGCGGTTTTTGCTCCCAGACAGAAATTTTTCTCCACCCCCTTTTTATCGTTCTTCGTTCTTCGTTCTCGTTCTCGTTCTTCTTTCTCTTTCTCCTTCCCTCTTTATCTTTCCTCTTTCCTCTTTCTCGTTCTCTTTCTCTTCCGGGTGATGCCGCTATGGGAGAAAGAGAAAGAGGAGGAGAAAAATAATGATAAAGATGATGATAAAGAGAAAGATAAAGATAAAGAGGAAAGAAGAACGAGAACGAGAACGAGAACGAGAACGAAAAACGATAAAAAAGGAGGGGGGGCGGCTTTGGTTTGAAGTGCCCCTCCTCCGGGCGGCATGACAAACCAAGGCTTGACGAGCCAGACATGAATTGCACGCTGACCCTTCCTTTTCAACAAAAGGGCCCTCATCGTCTATCGGTTAGGACGGAAGATTCTCATTCTTCAAAGCGGGGTTCGATTCCCCGTGAGGGCGCCAACTTCTGGAATTGCAACGACGCCACGTTGCGCGGAGCGGGCCTGAATCTTCCCTCTCGACCAATCAACCACGATGGATAACAAGCCCACTTATACACTGGAGTTTGAAAAGCCGCTCCGCGAGCTGAGCGCCCAGCTTGAGCAACTCCGCCAGCGCTCCCTCGAAAACAACCTCGATCTCGCCGACGAAATCGGCGCCATCGAAAAAAAGATCACCGCCACCCAGCGCGAGATCTACTCCAACCTCAGCCCCTGGCAAAAAGTCCAGATCGCGCGTCATCCGCGCCGGCCCTACGCGCTCGACTACATCGCCGCCCTTTTCACCGAGTTTCAGGAGCTTCACGGCGACCGCCAGTTCAACGACGACCGCGCCCTCATCGGCGGCACCGCGTTCCTCGACGACCAGCCCGTCATGCTCATCGCCCAGCAGAAGGGCCGCGACACCAAGGAAAACCTCATGCGCAACTTCGGCATGCCCCAGCCCGAAGGCTACCGCAAGGCGCTCCGCCTCATGCGTCTCGCCGAAAAATTCGAGCTTCCCGTCATCACCTTCATCGACACGCCCGGCGCCTTCCCCGGAGTCGAATCCGAGGCCCGCCACGTTTCCGAGGCCATCGCGGTCAACCTCCGCGAAATGGCCATGCTCCGCACCCCCACCATCGCCGTCGTCGCCGGCGAAGGCGGCTCCGGAGGCGCCCTCGGCATCGGCGTCACCGACCGCGTGCTCATCTTTGAAAACAGTTACTATTCCGTGATCTCGCCCGAAGGATGCGCGGCCATCCTCTGGAAGGATCGCGCCGCCGCCCCGCTGGCCGCCGAGGCGCTGAAAATCAACGCCTCCCATCTCGAAAAATTCGGCGTCGTGGACGATGTGATCCCCGAGCCGGGCGGCGGCGCGCACAACCATCCCGAGGCCGCCGCCAAGTCGCTGAAAAAAGTCCTCGCCAAACACCTTTCCGCCCTTCGCCCGCTGCCCGTCGAAAAACTCCTCGAAGCCCGCTACGAGCGCTACCGCCACCTCGGACTCTACGAGGAGGCCGGCGAGGTGAAATGCTGATCCATGCCCCTCGCGATGCGACATAAAATCATCATTATTTGTTTATTCGTTGCATGCGGACTCTTCGTTGCCTGTGGACTCGTCGGCTTCGTGGTCGGGACATTAGCGGCCTCAACCAAGGCGGAAAACGAACGCCATAGGCTTGTCGCCGTTGCCTGGGGCGATGGGAAATATGGGCCGGCCATTTATGGCGCTTATGTTTATAGTGCACCCGAATCTTCAGGCGGCTACTCGGTGCGCGCCACAATCACTATTGGCCGGGGCAATCCCTATTATCATGATTGCGAGGTAATCGACACGGTTGATTCTCCCGAGGAAGCCGTCGCACGTTGGGGGAAAAATTCATTGGGAAGCCGACGGCCTCCATATTGGAAACGGCTCGCATCATTATTTCCTGCCCCGGTCGGTCGTGGAACGGCACAGATAAATATAAATATCCCATGCGTGATTTCCCCGCCAGTCGCATAAAAAAAATCCACTCCCATGCGTGGCTTTGGGAGCCGCTCGAAAACGATCCCAGTTTTTTTCTGCGCCCCATGTTTGGCGGGCGCGCCGTGTATGTCGCCGGGCGGCTCGTGCTTTTTTTCATCGCGCGATCCGGCGACTGCTGGCGCGGCGTATGCGTCTGCGCCGAACGCGCGCAGCACGCCGCGCTCATGGACGAGTTTCCCGAGCTTGCGCCGCACAGCGTGCTCAACAAATGGCTCTATCTCCCGGAAAGCCACAATCGCTTTGAGCCGGTCGCAGCGCGCCTCGTGGAACTCGTGCGCCGCCGCGACCCGCGCATCGGCGTCCTGCCGCAGGCGAAACACGAAAAAAAGGCCGCCCCTGCGTCACGTCGGGGACGCTGAAAATTTTTTGGGGTGTTTTGGTTGTTTTAATAATTTGTTTTTATTGTCTACAGATTACACAGATTACCGCAGATTTTTCATTAACAATAATCTGCGAAAATCTGTGGAATCTGTGGACAATTCAATGGCTTGTTTTTATAACCGCGAAAATCGCCAAAGGGCGCAAAATCTATGAAGGGCTTGGTGTTTCGCGCATTTTTCGCGTTTTTTCGCGGTTGAGTTAAGGTTTTGTTTTAATAGCTACAAAGAGGCGCAAAAGGCGCAAGACTGGATGGGCTTTCTTTGTGCCTCTTGTGTATTTTTGTGGCTGTTTTAATGATTTCTTTTTACTGTCCACAGATTACACAGATTACCGCAGATTTTTTATTAACGACAATCTGTGAAAATCTGTGTTTTCTGTGTCTATTTTGGGGATTCAATTTTCTGGAGAAATCGGAGCGTGGTCGCGGAGGCGCCGGCGGCCTTGGACTTGGCGCGCGGCTGGTGGCTCACGCGTCCGTTGTCCGCCCGCCCTCCTGCCCCGCGCATTTCTCCTGTTCCGCGCACGAAAACATTCGCGCGTGCCACGGCTTCGCTTTTTAATGCCGGACCGTGAGCGAACCCCCTCCTCGATGTTTGCGTTATCGCGCGCCCGTGCTCTGGCTGCTGCTGCCGTGGATCGCGGGCGTGGCGTCCGCCCGGATTTTTCCGGGAGCCGTGCCGGTCGGGTGGCTGCTGCCTTGCGCGGCGGCGCTGGCGGGAGTGTCGGCATGGTGCGCGTTTGCCGGCACGACGCGCGCCATCGTCGCGCGGGGAGGACTGGCGGCGTTGGTGGCGGCGATGCTGCTGGGCGGCGCGGCGGCTTACGAGATTCATCGCGGACGCCTGGCGGTTTGGGAAACGTTGCCGCCGCGCGAAGCGCGGCTGGTGCTGCGCGTGGAGCGGGCTTACACGCCCAACCCCAAATACAAGACCGTCAGCGGAATCGCGCGCGTGGTTTCCGCCGATCCGCATCTGCGCGAACTCGCCGGGCAGCGGCTGTATTACTCGCTGCGTCCCGCGGACGGGCGGCTGCGGCTGCTGGCGCGGACAACCGAGATCCGCGTCACGGGCGTCCTGCAACCGCTCCCGCGTAATGCCGCGCCGGATACCTTTGACGGGCACCTGGCCTCCGTCGGCGCGAATTTCAAGCTGACGCGCGGACGCATCCACGAGGAGACGCGCGGGCCGTCGGCCTTCGCGGCGTTTTGCGAGCGGGCGCGGCTGCGTTTCGAGGCGCAGTTGGGGCGCGGCATCGCGGAAAAGCGCCCGGAACTGGCGGGGGTTTTGCGCGCCATGCTGCTCGGGCAGCGGCGCGATTTGCAGGAGGACCAGATCACGATGTATCTGCGCACGGGGACGATGCATCTGTTCGCCATCAGCGGGCTGCACATCGGCGTGATCGCGCTCGGCATCGCGGGGTTGCTGGCGGTGATGCGGCTGCCCCGCTGGGCGCGGTTCGGCGCGGGCGCGGGCGCGTTGTGGCTTTTTGTCCAGATAACCGGCGCGACTCCGTCGGCGGTGCGGGCGTTCTGGATGATAGTTCTCCTGCAACTTTCCTTCGGGCTGCGCGTGCCGGTGAATCCGCTGGCCACGCTGGCGTTCGCGGCGCTGGTTTCGCTCGTGGCGCATCCGCTCCAGTTGTTCAGCGCGAGTTTCCAGATGTCATACGGCATCGTGGGCGGGCTGCTGTTGTTCGGCGTGCCGCTGGGCGCGCGCTGGCAGGCGCGCTGGCAGTTGTTTGCGGATCTGCCCAAGGTGACTTGGACGTGGTGGCAGCGCTGGGAGGAAAAGGCGCAGCGTGCCTTGCTCGGCGCGCTCGGCATCGGCGTGGCGTCGAGCCTGGTCAGCGCGATTTGCGGGGTGATTTATTTCGGCCTGTTCACGCCGGGCGCGTTGCTGGCGAATCTCGTGCTGATTCCGCTGGCGTCGGTCGCGCTTCTGGGCGGTTTTTTGTCGCTGCTCACCGGGTTGTGCGGGCTGGGCTGGGCGGGCGCGCTCTTCAATCACGCGGCGGCGCTGGTGCTCCTCGGGATGCAAAAGTTGCTGGAGTGGTTTTTGTTGATACCGGGGATATTCTGGCCGGGAAAATTCACGCCCGTCTGGACGGGTTACGCCGCGCTGGCGTGCCTGCTGGCGTCGTTCTTGTTTGGATACGCGCACCGCTGGCGCTGGAGCCGGGGCGGTTTTCTCGCGCCCGTGGCGGTCGTCGTGGTCGTGCTGGCCGTGTGCGTGCAGTTCGACGGGTGAACGGCGCGGAAGAGTGAAAAACGGTCGGCGCAAAGGCGTCCCCCGAGAGAGTCTTGAAAAAACTCCGCCCCCAAAAAAAAGCTTCCGTAATGGCGGCCTCGCGAGTCACGGCACGTCCGCGCAGGGCGCCAAGCGCGTGCAAGGCCCATTCATGCCGCGCGTCCCGCCGGTTCGAGGCGGCGGCGAGCACGCCGGAGTCAATGACGACGTTTCTTGGCGGAGCGGGGCGCGTGGGCGCAGCCGGCGTGCGCGGCGTCGAGGGCGGCGTCTTTCGCGGCGCGGCGGGCGGTCGCGGTGGTTTCGCGTTGGCGGGCCGGTTCCGTTTGCAGGCGGGCGAAGAGGGTGTCCCATGCGGGATGACCTTGAAGAGCGCGAGCAGGAGGCTGGCGGGGGTTTTGCGGCATGGCAAAATTGAGGTTGACTCGGGGGAGAGGTTGGCTTGGTTTCGAGTCGCTTCCTACCGCCCGTTTTGCTCTGTATGGTGTGCCATTCGCGCCCTTTTCGGAGTGAAGCGGGCGTTTTTTTCAGAAAACAACTTTCCCGTGCGAGATGCCACGTGTCCCGCGCAACAGGATTTCCGGAGGGGCTTTTAAGGGATAGGAAAAAAGAACTTTAATATAAAATTGTTTCATCATGTCACGGATAATAAAGGCAACTCTCCTCTTCACGATTGTTATGTATGCAGTGCTTCTCTGTTCCATTTTTGCAGCGGCTGATTTTTGGACTCAGGCCTTTGGCTCGTCAGCATTCGGTCTGCCGGTGCGGTTGTCGTGGCGTGCATTGTTGCACTGCTTTGCCTGCCCGGGCCATGCATCGCCTGGCATGGCATGAAGATTTTGTTGCGCGGCGGTGACCTTGGGATGCCCGTCATGGGCCTCGGCATTTTATATACTCTCTTTACTATTGGCAAACGTGCCCCCGAGTTGCGGCGTTCGCAGATTATCACGCTTGGTGGCTTCTTGTATTTCATCGCTCTCATAATAGCTTGGATTTGCTATGCCGCCGCACGCGGCATATAAAGCCAGCGGAAAAGGCACCCCTCCCCCGACGCGCCCAAGGGGATCATGGCTGATTGCAAACGCGAAATTTGCCTTATGCCGCCTCTTGCATTCGTCTCCCTCAATCCTGTGCAACATGACTGCCATGAAATACCTGTCGCTAAGTTTGGTCTGCCTGCTTGCCGTCCCGTCCTTTGCCGGGGACAAGCCGCCAGTCGAAGTGCAAAAACTGGCCCAGTCCGAAAAAATGTGGGACGGCACCCCGTTGCCCGCCTACCCTTCGGGCCAGCCGGAAATCACTGTCATCAAGATCACCATCCCGCCACGCAGCACCCTGGCCTGGCACAAACACCCCTCCATCAATGCCGGTTATCTCCTGGCCGGCACGCTGACCGTCATCTCCGAGGACGGCAGGCAACTGGCGCTAAAACCCGGCGACGCCCTGATCGAACTGGTGGACAAATACCACTGCGGTCGCAACGACGGCGACGCCCCGGCGGAAATCGTCGTTTTCTACGCGGGCAAGCCCGGCGTCCCCCTGTCTGTCGCCCGCTAAAGACCCGTCCCTGATTAAACCCTCGCTCTCTTGAATGGCCGGGAAAAAGGAATGCGCCACGGAGACACGGAGGCCACGGAGCCATGAAAGAGAATTTCACCCTTGGAAAAAATTCCCTCCGCCCTCCGTGCTCCGTGATTAACCAAGGTTAACGCGAGGCCGTGCCTCCCGGGCGGCGCGGATGTCCCCGCCCGTGGGATCGGGTGGCACGGGCGACTCGTCCGTAGAATTGCGTGGCACGTGCGACCCCGCCCGCACACAGGAGCGCGGGCTTTCCAGCCCGCGACCGCCCGAGACATCGCGGACAGGCTCCGGGCAAAGCGAGCAGCCCGCCCTGTCCGCGCCCGTGAAAAGACCTCAAGCATCCCCGCCCGTGAACGGCGCTCCGCACCCCCTCGCCCGCCTCTCTCCCCATCCCCCATCCTTCGCCCTTCGCCCCCCATCCCCCTCGCCCGCCCGCCCTCACCCAGCCCTCCCCTCGCCCTCGCCCGCATTTTGCGTTGAGCTTTGCCGGGGGCGGTTTAATTCCTTGGCCTTTTTCCCATGCGCATCCGCTCCTTCCAAGGGCTTCGCCCGTCACCCGCCCAAGCCGCCCAAGTGGCCTGCGTCCCCTACGACGTGATCAACAGCCAGGAAGCCGCCCAGCTCGCCGAGGGCAATCCCATCAGCCTGCTCCACGTCATCCGCCCCGAAATCGACCTGCCCGCCGGCATCGACCTGCACTCGGAGCCGGTTTACGCCAAGGCCGTGGAAACCTTCCGCGCGTTCCAGCAAAAAGGCATCCTCCAACGCGAGCCAGGACGCTGCATCTACCTCTACAAACTCCGCATGGGCGCGCACGAACAGACCGGCGTCGTGGCCGTCTTCCACACCGACGACTACAACCGCGACCTCATCAAGAAACACGAGAAAACCCGCCGCGACAAAGAGGACGACCGCACCCGCATCACGCACGAACTCAGCGCCAACCCCGAACCGGTTTTCCTCACCTACCGCGACGACGCCGAAATCGACGCGCTCGCCGCCGCCGCCGTGAAGCAAACGCCGCTCTTCGACTTCACCGCGCCCGACGGCATCCAGCACACAGTCTGGCGCGTGGCCGGCGGCGCCGACTTCGAACGCGCCTTCGCCAAAATCCCCGTCGCCTACGTGGCCGACGGACACCACCGCAGCGCCAGTGCCGCGCGCGTGGGCCGCGAACGCCGCGAGGCCAACCCCGCCCACACCGGCGAAGAGGATTACAACTGGTTTCTCGCCACCATCTTCCCCGCCTCGCAACTGCGCGTGCTCCCCTACAACCGCCTCGTCCTCGACCTTAACGGCCTCGCGCCCGAGACGTTTCTGGAAAAAACGCGCGCCCTTTTCAAAGTCACCGAAGACGCGCCCGACCAACCCGCCGCGCCCGCGCACGTAACCATGTATCTCGGCGGAAAATGGTTTGGCCTCTCGTGGCCAACCGACCCGTCCGCCGATCCCGTCTCGCAACTCGACGTGAGCGTGCTCCAGGAAAAACTGCTTGCGCCCGTGCTCGGCATCGACGACCCGCGCACGAGCAAACGCATCGACTTCGTCGGCGGCATTCGCGGCACCGGCGAACTGGTGAGACGCGTGGACGATGGCGAGGCCGCGGTGGCGTTTTCGATGCATCCCGTGACGGTGGACCAGCTCATGGCCATCGCCGACGCCGGCCAGATCATGCCGCCGAAAAGCACCTGGTTCGAACCCAAGCTCCGCTCCGGCCTGTTCGTGCACACATTTTGATGCCGCCCTCCCGGCGCCCTTGATTCTCCTTGGTTAACAAAGGCCAAGCGGACACCCGGCGGCTGGAGCCTTTCCCAATGATTCCGTCGCATGGGAAACGAGCCTTGGGCGCGG
>JAIRTK010000159.1 GCA_031254955.1 Opitutaceae bacterium | reverse complement strand
ATTGCATGTGATATTTTTCGCGATCTTAACATCATCCCATTGCATTCATCATCTGACACCCTTTCCCAGTGAACAGGACCCTTTAGAAGCAGAGCCATGTAGGGGCTTCGCTTGCGAAGCCCGTTGCTGGTGCACGCCCATTGCTGGTGCGCGGTTATCAAGCCGGGCTTCTCAAGCGACGCCCCTACAAAAGAGTGATTTTCATCGGGAATGGGTATGAGTTCTCGTTTTTAACCTTATAGAATCACGGGCAAGACCGCTGAAGCTAGTTAACGTGGCGGTCTTGCCCGGTAGTTCTATAAGCATTACGGTCACGGCATTCTCTCTTCGTGTCTTTCGTGCCTTGTCAAGCCACCCGGCTGCACTTCGTAGAGTATGGGGGAATGAATTTTTCAGGAGTGCCTTTTAGACTTCCCGGCTGACGCTGGTCCTCCAAGGGGATAACGCTCCTTCGGAAAGGGGGTCACTCCGCCGCCGGGGTCACGGTCTGGATGTGCAGGTCCTTGAGTTGTTTCGCGGTGACGGGTGTCGGGCTTTGGGTCATCAGGCACTGGCCTTTTTGCGTCTTCGGGAACGCGATCACGTCGCGGATGCTTGTCGTGCCGCACAGGAGCGCCACGAGGCGGTCCAGCCCGAAGGCGATGCCGCCATGCGGGGGCGCGCCGTAGGTGAACGCTTTCAACATGTAGCCGAAGCGGCTTTCCACCACCTCGCGCGGGATTTTCAACACGTCCTCAAACACCTTTTTCTGCAATGCCGGCTGGTGGATGCGGATCGAGCCGCCGCCGAGTTCCATGCCGTTCAGCACGAGGTCGTAGTGCTGGCCGCGCACGCGTTTCGGGTCGCTGTCGAGCAGCGCGGCGTCCTCCGGCACGGGCGCGGTGAAGGGGTGGTGCGTGGCGACGTAGCGGTTTTCCGCCTCGTCGTGGGTCATGAGCGGGAAATCGACCACCCAGAGGAATTTCCAGTCGTCGTGGCGGAGGGCGAGCCGTCCGCGTTTCTGGAGCAGCGCGGCGATGTCGAGGCGGATGCGTCCGAGGATGGCGCAGGCGCGTTCCCATTCGGCGGCGGCGAAGAAGACGATGTCGCCTTCGGCGATGTCGAGGCGCCGGGTCAGCTCGGTTTTTTCCGCGTCGGAGAAAAACTTCACGATGGGTGATTTCCATTCGCCGTTTTCAACTTTGATGAAGGCGAGGCCTTTGGCGCCGAGCGACTTGGCGGCGTCTTCGAGTGTCTTCATCTCGCCTTGCGTGATGTCGGCGAGGCTTTTGGCGTTGAGTGCCTTGACCGCGCCGCCTTTGGCGACCGTGGTCTGGAAGACTTTGAAGGCGGAGTGCTGGAAGGTTTCGGAGAAATCCTGGAGTTCGAGGCCGAAGCGCAGGTCGGGTTTGTCCACGCCGAAGCGGTTCATCGCCTCGGTGAATGGCATGCGTTGGATGGGGGTCGGGATGTCGGTGTCGAGCACGTCTTTCCAGACTTTTTTCAACATGCCTTCGAAGAGGCGGTAAACGTCTTCGCGGTCGATGAACGAGGCCTCAACGTCCACTTGGGTGAACTCCATTTGGCGGTCGGCGCGCAGGTCTTCGTCGCGGAAGCAGCGCGCGATTTGGAAGTAGCGTTCCACGCCGGCGACCATGAGGATTTGTTTGAATTGCTGCGGCGACTGCGAGAGCGCGTAGAACTGGCCGGGGTGGATGCGCGAGGGCACGAGGTATTCGCGCGCGCCTTCGGGCGTGGATTTGAAGAGCGCGGGGGTCTCGACTTCGATGAAGTCCTGCGCGTCGAAATAATCGCGGATGGCCTTGGTGGCGCGGTGGCGGATGCGGAGGTTGTTGCGCATCTTGGGGCGGCGCAGGTCGAGGTAGCGGTAGGTGAGGCGCAGGTCTTCGTTGACCTTGTCGCCGCCGGCGTCGTCGAGCGGGAAGGGCGGGGTATCGGAGAGGTTGAAAATGTCCAGCGCGGCGGCCTCGACTTCGATGGCGCCGGTGGGAAGCGAGGGGTTGGCGGTGCCTTCGGGGCGGGCGCTGACTTGGCCGGAGACGGCGATGACGGACTCGGGCTTGACGGTGGCGACGGCGGCGGCGATGCGGGGGTTGGAGAGCGGTTCGAGTTTGATTTGCGTGATGCCTTTGCGGTCGCGCAGGTCGATAAAAATGATGCCGCCTTGGTCGCGGATGGTGTCCACCCAGCCGGCGAGCGTGACGGACGCGCCGATGTCGGCTTGGGTGAGTTGGGCACAGTGATGGGTGCGCTTCATGGCAATGAGATGCGTGTGGTGAAAAGGGCCGAGCAAACCGGGTGCGGGGGCGCGCGGCAAACAGAAAACAAGGCAGGGCGTGGGGAGGAGGCTGGGGTGCGAGGCGGGAGGGCGTGGAGCGGGAGGGCGGGGAGCGGAGCGATTCAAAGCCGTGCCACCCCAAGGCGCTCGCGCACGGAGTGGCGCGGGATACCGCCGGACGCGAGCAACGCGAACGCCCTGCCCTCGTGTGTTTTTGCGCAGTCCATCGCAAACGGGCGAGGCTTCGCCGCAGCCGGCGGTGTTCCGCCGCCGCTTCGTGCGCGAGCGGCCTTCCTTATCCTTTTTGATTCTGACACCACTTTGAATCGCACCCGTGTTCGGGGACGGAGGGCGGAGCGGAGGGCGGAGGTGCGGCCCAAGGCAGTGTCGTCCCGCCGGAGTCTTTCCTCTTTCTTCTTTATCTTTATCTTTATCTTTTTCCCTGTCCGTCCTGACGAAATATAAATATAAATATAAAGAAGAAAGAGGAAAGATGGAGTTTGGGGCCACAGCCCGGCGGGACAGACGCGGTTGAAAGCGCAATCCGTGCGCGTGCATCCCGGCGCACGCACTGGCTACAACAGGTCGGGCGCAAGTTCGGGGAAATACCGGGCGGTGATTTGCTTCAACGGCTCGAATGCAAATTCGAAACCGATGTCAGCCAAGCCATCCGCGGAAGTGCCGGCGAGCCGGGCAATCCGGCTGCGAAAATCCAAGTCCACGCCTACGATGTCATCGCCGCATTGGAATTTCACCCGATAACCAAAGGCAGGGATGCAATCGCAAAAATGCTCACGGTCCCAGTCGAATGACGAATCGTTGGTCAGCAAAACCTGAAGCTCGATGGCGTCGGACAAAGTCAGGACGGAATGCGTTTCGTTGTCGGAGGCGAACGCGTCGATTTCAATCAAGACGCCATCCGCGCGGAGCAGTTTTACGAGTTCAACCCGTTCGGGGACGGAGGCCGTCCCGAAATGCGTTTTGCCGCCGTAGAAATCAATCAGGTCGTCAACGTAAGGCGCGCTTGTGACGAGCGGGCTATATAGAGGCATGAACAGTGAGGGACCGGCCAGGGAACAAAAGCCGGGCGCGCGCCGTTCATGGCACACGCCGGGCCATTCATAGCGCACGCCGGGCAATTGTATGGAAAACGGCCAAGGCGGCGCGGCAAAATCGGGTTCTTGGATAATCGCTCGCGACGACGGAAACAGCGCCAGAAGGCCGCCGAACAAGCTGATGATTAGCTTCGTGTTCATGGGATGTATCACGCACGAGTCAGGAAAATCTTAGAG
>JAIRTK010000137.1 GCA_031254955.1 Opitutaceae bacterium | reverse complement strand
CAATATATTTTTAGATCGCTAGTTGCGTTATTGATTTCCCTTGCCGCCGGTTTGTGTCCGGCCCAAACTATTCCATCTCCAGCTGCGTCTGGCGTTGACGCTGGCGACGGTGAAATCGTCGAGATGTCCGAATTTACCGTCATCTCGCGACCGGACGACGGCTACGGCGCGTCGATGGCCGCCACCGGCTCGCGCGTGGCCGAGAAAATCCAGAACCTCCCCTACGCGATCGAGGTGATCACGATGGAATTCATCGAGGACTTGGGCTTCACCGATCTTGACGACAGTTTTGCCTACGCCAGCTCGTTCGGCGGGTTTGATTCCGGCAGCGGCAATATCAACATGCGCGGCACCGGCGTCGGGAAACAATTGCGCAACGGCTTCCTCCGCATCGGCGTGGTCAATCGCGCCAATGTCGAGCGCATCGAAATCATCAAGGGACCCTCCGCCGCCGTCTATGGCGAGTGCCTCCCAGCCGGCTTGGTCAACATCGTCACCAGGAAACCGAAGCTGAAAAAGACCGCGAAGCTCTCCACCCGCGCGGGGTCGAACAACCTTTTCGGCTTCGACGCCGAGGTCACGGGGCCGCTGACCATGCATCCGTCCCGGAAGACTTCGTTCATCATCGACGCCTCGTATTTCAGGACCGATTACGACCAGCCCTACGCCGACCTTCGCACGCGGCTTCTTTCCGGCGCGGTGCAGCACAAGTTTTCCCAAAACACCAGCCTGCTCATCGAGGCGGAGTTCACCGACCGTCTGGCGCATCTTTCGGCGCCGGTGCCGGCGGTGCGTCATGGCGGCAGGACCGGCACAGGCGCGGCCACTTACCCGCGCCTCGCCACCGAGGTGGCGGGCTTCAACTGGTATGGGCCGAACGAGTTGAGCTGGCGCAGCCTCGTCACCTACGACGCCACCTTCGAGCACCGCTTCAACCGGGTGCTGTCCCTGCGCGTCGCGGGCAACTGGTTCAAGCGCAATGTGAATTCCCAATCGAACAACGTCTCCGGCGGCGTGAACCCGTTTTATGACGAGTCGTTCCTCAATGGCTCCGGCGTGGAGACCACGCCCAATCCGGGCAGGATCACCAACCGCCTTCCCGGCATCGGTTCCGGCGACGAGTCCGGCTACGGCGCGCAGGCCGACCTGCTCGCCCATTACTGGCTGGCCCGAGGCGCGCTCGAAAACCGCACCCTGCTCACGGTTGATTACTCAAATTACAACCGCACCAACCCCCAGTGGCGGATGGCCGCCGCCGATGCCAACAGTAGCGGCTTTGGCCGGGTGCTCGATCCGGAGAACCCCAACTACTTCTGGCCCTCGCCGGATGAATGGCTCTATTCCCTTTACCGCTGGGACGACTGCACCACCGAGGTTTACGGCGTGTTTCTCCGCCATCAGACCGCCGCCTGGGGCGGTCGCTTCATCCTCGCCGGCGGCCTCCGTTATGATTACATGCGGCAGGATTTGCGGCGGGAAAAGGAGGTCCGCGACGAGGACCCGTCAAACGACTTTTACGGTGTCCGCTCGTGGGATCTCCACACCGACAACTTCACCCCCAACATCGGCATCAACTTCGACGTGGTCGAGGGCGTGCGCGGCTACGCCAACTACGCCAGATCCTTTTTTGTCAACTCGCAAACCAACAGCTACGTCCCCGACCGCGACATCACCAGCATCGAAAACGAAACCGGCTTCGGACTTGATTACGGCGTAAAGGTGGATGTTTTCGACCACCGGCTCAGGTTCACGTTTGGCGGTTTTTATATTGTCCGCCGCGGCGTGCAGGCCACCGATGACAACGGCGACACCCGCCGCATCGGCGAAATCTTTTCGCGCGGGCTGGAGTTCGACGCGACCTACCGCCTGGACAACCCGCGCTTCACCACCAACCTCCGCTTCGGCTACGGCTACACCAACGCCAAATACACCGACAAGGGCAACGACTACGACGCGCTCCAGCGCCCCATGGCCGGCATCCCCCAGCACAACGCCTACTTCGCCTGGACGCAGGTGTGGAAACGCGGCCTCCTGCGGGGCATTCGCACCACCCTGGGCGTCACCTACACCGGCGAATCCCATCCCTGGTCCGACCGCGGCGGCATCAGCACCACGCTGCCCAACGGGAAAACCTATATTCTCTCCCATTCGGGTTTTCGGGATATTAAAATCGGCGATTATTTTTCCACCCGCGCCAGCATTGCCTACAAGTGGCGCGTCGGGAAATGGCAGCATGAGGTCAGCGCGACGGCGGCCAACCTGCTCAATCAGGATGTCATCCAGCGCAACCGGCAGGTGATGCCGGAGTTCAACCTCTCGCTGGCCTACACCATCAAGCTCTGACCGGGCGCAACCAATATAACCAATGAGGAATCCCATGAAAACATTCGCCCCCCGCATCGCCTCCCTCCGCCGTGTGCTTCCAGCCGTCTGCGTGTGCGCGCTTTCCCTGCCGGGCCTGCGCCTCCCGGCTGCCGAATATACATTTTCGACGGGCGGCGCCCTGCCCGCTCTCGGAAACAACGACATCCTGAAACTCTCCGGCAGCTCCGGCAGCGTCACCTTGTCAAACGGCGCGGTGCTGGCCGTCAACGAGTGGGTGGTGTCCGGCACGAATGTCGATACCACGGCATCCGGCATCACCATCCGCCAGGAGGCTCAGGTCGCGGGCCAGTGGGCGCTTTGGGACGCGAGCGGAGCCGTCAACAAGCGGCCCTTGCGATTCACCAACGCCACCGCCGTCACGGCCAAGACCGTGACGCTGGACCGCCTGATCGTCGCAAACGCCAACATGAACGCGACCGGCGGCGGCTTGTATGTCGCCGGCAACACGGCGACCAATCTCCTGATCCTCGCCGGGGATGCGATTTTCAAAGACAACGTCTCCACCGCGACCGGCGGCGCCGTCTCGACGCAGAACGGTTCCCTCACGTTCGCCGGCGCGGTGATTTTTGACGGCAACAAGGCCGGCTACACGGTCTCGACGGGCGCGTTTGACACCGCCAACGCCAGGAACGGCGGGGCGATTTACTCCGGCGGCGCGAACGCCAGCGTGAAATTCACCTTCGAGCAAGCCGCCCTGTTCACCAGCAACACCGCCGGACGCTCGGGCGGGGCCATTTATGGCAACACGGGCAACACCCTGCTTTTCATGCAAAGCGCGACCTTCTGGAACAACGCCAGCCTCGGCGCCTCCGGCGGGGCGCTCTTTTCCAATGGCGGCGTGCTGGCCTTCCAAGGCGACGCCTTTTTCGAGGGCAACAGCGCCGGCGCCACCGGCAACGGCGGCGGCATCTACACCGCCAACAGCACGACCCTGACCTTCAACGGCGCGACGACGGTTTTTAAAAACAACCGCGCCGGCGGCGCCGGCGGCGGCATGATGGCGGGCGACATCGACATCAACAGCGCCCTGCTGTCCGTCACGGGCAACATCGCCGCGAGCAACGGCGGCGGCATTCGCGGCTCCACGCGGATGACCCTGAACGGGGCGTTTGAGTTTCTTGACAACCACGCTGCGGTGGACGGCGGCGCGCTCGCGATGGGGGCGCTGGAAATAAACAACAGCGGCACCTTCGCGCGCAACCTCGCGGCCCGCAACGGCGGCGCGCTCGCGACCATGAGCGCCTCCGCCGACATGCGCATCGCCGGCGCGGTCTCGTTTTTGAACAACCACGCCGGCGGCAACGGCGGCGCCATTTACGCCGGCGCCGGACGCTCGCTCACGCTTGCGGCCACAAGCGGCGACATCGTGTTCGAGGGCAACACCGGCGGCGCGACCCTCACCGGCGCCGCCACGCTCGCCACCGGCGGCACCCTGACGGTGAGCGCGGCGGGCGCGCCCAACGCGGTCTACTTCGGCGGCGCCACCGGCACGCTGACCCTGGATGCCGCGACCGGGCGGACGATTCGTTTCCACGATCCCGTCTCGTCCACCGGCACCACCGTGCTCGCCGTCACCAAGACCGGCGCCGGCACGGTGCTGTTTCGCGGGCACGTGTCGGACATCGTCGCCGACACCACGGTGCAGGCCGGAGTGTTCCGGCTGGCCGGCGGCGCGACCTACGGGGCGGCGAACAACGCCGGCTCGTTCGAGGTCGGCCCGGGCGCCACGCTGTCCCTCAACGGCCTGCTCCGCGCGGGAAACATGGTCTTCCGCGACGGCGCGATTCTCGAAGTGCTGGACGGCGGGAGCTTCGCCTTGGACTCCGCCGCGCCGGTCAGCTACGGCGCCGGCCTCGGGCTTGCTGGCTCGGGCACGCTGTCCGCCGGCGTCGCGCTGAACGCCTCGCAGCTCCGCCCCGGCGCGGACGGCGTCACCGGGGCGCAAACCCTGACGCTGACCGACAGCGTCACGCTCGCCAGCGGCGGCATCATCGCGATGGACCTTTTCGACGGCGCGGGCGCGGACGGCTACGGGCTGAGCGACCGCGTCATGCTCGCGGGCGGCGGCGCGATCACCCTCGCGGGCGGCAACCGCCTCGACATCCAGTCCGTGCAAAGCGGCTCCTTCAATCTCGGCAACATCGGCTCGCTGCATGGCGGCATCCAGCTCACCCTCAACGGCGAGGTGCTGCCCGAGGTGGGCCGCCAGTCGGCCTCGCTCTCGCAAAGCGGGGGCGACCTCATCCTCCACGCCAGTTCCGATTACTCGCGCGCGGTCACGTGGACGGGCGCCGGCGGCGCGCCCTTGTGGGACATCGCCGGCCATAACTGGACCGGCTCCGGAGGCGTCACCCAATTCGCCGCCGGCGACCAGGCGGTTTTCAGCGGCGCGCTCCCGGTCGCCGCGCGCACCATCACGCTCGGCGGCGGCGGTGTCAGGGTTTCCGACATGCGGGTTTCGGGCGACGCCGATTATACGTTCGACGGTTCCGGGGGCATCACCGCCGATCCCGATTTTGTCGTGGAAATCGGCGGCGCCTCGGACGTGTCCGCGCCCGAAGGCAAACTCGTGAAAACCGGCGCGGGCATGCTCACTTTTGCCAACACCGGGACGAACGTCTTCAAGGGCGGCATCGAGATTGCCGGCGGCGCGGTCGCGTTCGCCGCCACCGCCCAGCTGGGGAACGGAGAAACGCCCATATCCTTCACCGGCAGCGGCACGCTGCGCGCCAACACCAACTCCCTCACGCTGACGAACGCCGTCAACATCGCCGACGGCGTGACGGCGGCCTTTTATGCGGCGGGACAGTCCGGCGCCGGGACGGTGGTAATCTGGGACGGTGCGATCACCGGCACCGCGGGCACACTGGCCAAGACCGGCCCGGCGGGCCTCATGCTGCGGGGCGCCGTGGATGTCGGCACGCTGGAAGTCGGCGGCGGCCTGCTTCACCTCTCCGTGGACGGCGCCACGCATGTCCGCCAAGCCGTCAATATCAAGGAAACCGGCGTGTTGCGCGTGCCCAACGCCCAGCCGCTGACCACGGGCGGAGCAGCGTTTACGTTGACCAACGCGGGCGAACTTCGCATCGGAAAGGCCGGCGGAGTCATCACCAGCGACCCCAATCCCTATCGAAGAGTCGCCCTCGCGGGCAACTACGTCGGGCGGGACACGGGCGCCATCGTGCTCGGCATCGGCTCTGACCAGACCGGCTACCTCGTGCTGAACGACTCCTTTGAGGTCACGGGCGCCGTCAGCGGCACGGTCATTATCCGCTTCGAGCAGGATTCGATTCTCCGCTACGATGCCGACTGGACCAACGTGGCCCCGCTCATCACGCCCGATCCCGCGTCCGTCACCGCCGCCGTGATCTGCGCGCCGCTGGAGCTGGACAACGGCTTGCTCCGCACCCTCGTCCGCAATGCCGACGGCACGTGGACGTGGACCCAATCCATTTCCCCGGCCCTTCCGCTCATGCTCGGCGTGGACGCCGCCTCGCTCCTGATTGGCAAGGCCTCCCTGGCCTCGCTCAGCCAGCGCCTGATGGTGACGCGGACGCTCGACGCGTCGCGCGGATTGCAACTCTGGGTGAACGGCCTGCAACAGGACGACGAGATCAAGCTGCATTTCTACGACGGCAGCAAAATCGACACGCGGGGCGTGCAAGTCGGCGCCGACTGGAGTTGGCGTCTCGGCGGAGGCCGCCTCGCCATCGGCGCGTTTTATGATTATGCCAAGTCCGACATGCACCAGCACAGCGTGGTCTCGATCACCAGCACGAGCACCGAGGCCAATGGCTACGGCCTTTATGGAACCTATAAAATAGGCCGCTGGCATGTCGATTTGCTGGGGCGCGGCGCGAAGGAGGATTATGCCATCAACGTGCCGGGCAACCCGGCCTTCCGCACCAAGGGCGACAGTTGGGCCGGCTCGATCGAGGTGGGCCGTTCGTTTCTGGACCGGGGCGGCCGCGTGAACTGGGAGCCGCAGGTCCAGCTTGTTTATCAAACGCACAGCATCGACGACACCGCCGATTACGCCGGTCGCGTGTATGATATTGACAGCGCCGATTCGCTGGAGGGGCGCGCCGGCCTCCGCCTGTGGCTTGAGCATGAGTGGAAGCCGGGTTGCAAAATCACGCCCTGGCTCCGGGCCAGCTATCTTTATGAATTCATGGGCGACACCGCGATTGCGGTCGCGGACAGGGTCTATGAAAGCGACCTCGGCGGCAGCAAAGGCATCGTGGACCTCGGTGTCACCCTGCAAGTCGGACGTTCGCTTGGCCTGGGCGCCAAGGGTTCGTATGGATTTGGCGAGCGAGTCAAAGGCTTCGGCTTCGACCTCGGCGTGAGCCTGCTTTGGTAAGGCAAAAACTAGGTCATCAGTCGCATGAAAGGCGTTTTGCAAGCCCGGTGGCGTCTCGTCGCCGCCATGATCACGATTGCCTGCGCGGGGATTGTCCCCACGCGGGCCGCGGATGCGGCGCCCTTGCTGCACCGCGTGGTGAATCTCTGGCCGGACGGCAGTCCGAATAATCCTGCGCAGGGGCCGCGCCCGGCGATGGAGATTTTTTATCCCATCTCGCCCGGGCACGCCATCCCGGCGGTGATCGTGATCTGCCCCGGCGGCGGCTACGGCAGCCTGAGTCCCTACGAAAAATTATTCGCCGAGCATTTCCGCGCGCTCGGCTACACGGCGGTGGTCGTGAATTACCGCGTGAAAACACGGCACCCCGCGCCGTATGCCGATGCCGCGAGGGCCATCCGTTTGCTGCGCAGCCAAGCCGGGGAATTGAAGGTGCCGGCGCGCAACCTCGCGCTCATGGGCGGAAGCGCCGGCGGCCATCTGGCCGCGCTGGTGGCCACGCGCCCGACGGCGTATCGCGATGCCAATGACGATCTGGCGGCAACGGTCTCCGCCCGCCCGGACAGACTGATCCTCGCGTATCCGGTGATCTCGGCGGTGCTGGGGCAAACCGGAAACTCCAAAACATTCCCCCGCCTGCTCGGGGATTCGCCGTCGGACGCATTAAAAAAAGCGGTGTCGCCGGAGTTGCACGTGACGAAGCAAAATCCGCCCGCGTTCATCTTTCACGCGGCGGACGACGAATTGATTTCCGTGGACCACAGCATCGTGTTTGCGAAGGCATGCTGGGCCGCCGGCGTGCCGGCGGAGTTGCATGTGTTCCCGCGTGGCGGCCACGGGCGGCTTTTCGCCTATTCCGCCGACGTAACATGGCGCTGGCGCGAATTGCTCCGCGACTGGCTGGCGGCCTGGCCGCTCACCGATGCCGCGCCACCAAAGTAGCCCGGAGAGGAGTATCCATGCTGCTTTGCGCACCGCTTCCGATATCATTCCCAAATGAGAATAACACCATGGATGCCGTTATACCATTTCCGAATGAGATTTATCCTTTTGGGGTCCGGGCCGGGTGGCATAGGCGACCCGCCCATGCGACGGCGCTCCGCGCCGCGAGTTGCCGATCAACATGGGCGGGGTCGCCCATGTCACCCAATCCCACGGGTAAGTCGCCCGTGCCACGCAAACCTCGCGGGCGGACGGCGCGGAGACCGTCCCTCAAAAAGGATAAATCTCATTGGGAATGGGTATTAGTAACGGATGTTACGCGGCGGGTCTTTTATGGAGTGCGGCGACCTCTTGCTGCCATAAACGAACACCCGGCACGAGTTACGCGGCGGGTCCTTTATGGAGTGCGGCGACCTGTCGCCGCTTTTGACGGGCCGACCTGTCGGCCCGCCGCGTTTTCCCTTGGGCGCCCCCCGGTGCGGCGGGGTGGCGCGACAGGTCGCGCCGTCAAAAGCGGCGAGAACCCGCCGCACTCCCAAAACAAGCCTCGCTGTGCAGCCGGACGGGGGCCGCCGCGTAACATCAGTTAGTAATGGCAGGGCGAAGCCTCCGGCTGAGCAACGGCTCGGCGGGGACGCCTCGCCCTGCCTAAAAGGCAAATCTTGTTCGTCGATGGCATGATATATGAAATCTCAAAAATAACATGAACATCAGAATACTGCCCGCACTCGCCGGAGCCTTTTTCCCCGCTCTTGTTACGCCGGCATTGTCGGACATCGAGTGGATGGCCCGCCCGCCAACCGCTCCGGGAAATAGTCATTATATAGGAAATCGCGCGCCGCTTCAGCCGTCGTCCTTTATAAAGCTGCCGCCGGGTGCGGTGCGCCCGACGGGATGGATTCGCGAGGTGCTCGTCCGGCAGCGCAACGGTCTCGCCGGGCATCTCCACGAAGTCAGCAATTATCTGAACAAGGAAAACAACGCCTGGCTAAGCTCCGACGGCGAGGGCGAAAACAAGTTCGAGGAAGTCCCTTACTGGCTGAAGGGATTCGCCAGCATGGGCTACATTCTCGGCGACGACGCGGTGATCAAGGAGGCGCGCACCTGGATCGAGGGCGCGCTCGCCAGCCAGCGGGAAGACGGCTATTTCGGGCCGTGGTTCGACCGGGCCGGATTGCCCGACCTGTGGGGCAACATGATCATGCTGTGGTGCCTCCAGTCGTATTACGAGCATTCCGGCGACGGGCGCGTCCTGGGATTGATGAAAAATTATTTCCAATGGCAGCTCCGCCAGCCCGAGGATAAATTTTTGAAAACATCGAGGCCGTGGGAAAAGCTCCGCGCCGGGGACAATCTATACAGTGTTTATTGGCTGTATAACATCATCGGCGAGAAATGGCTTCTGGACCTCGCGGAAAAAATCCACCGCAGCGCGGCAAACTGGAGGCTGGAAAGCGACCTGCCCATCTGGCACAATGTCGATATCGCGCAGGGCTTCCGCGAGCCGGCGATCTGGTGGATGCAGAGCGGGGAGACGCCGGACCTGCGCGCGACCTATAATAATTTCTGGTTGATACGGCGCGCGTTCGGGCAGGTGCCGGGCGGGATGTTCGGCGGCGACGAGCACTCGCGCATCGGCCACATCGACCCGCGCCAGGCGGCCGAGACCTGCGGCATGGTCGAGCAGATGGCTTCGGACGAGTTGCTGCTGCGCATCACGGGCGATCCGATGTGGGCGGAGAACTGCGAGGATGTCGCGTTCAACACCTATCCGGCGGCGTTCATGCCGGATTACAAGGCGTTGCGCTATTTCACCGCGCCGAACCAGATCATCGGCGACAAGGTGACGCATCATCCCGCGATTCATTCGGTCGAGGCGAAACGCTCGGGATATTTTTTATATAATCCCACGGCGCACCGGTGCTGCCAGCATAACCACACGCAGGGCTGGCCGTATTATGCCGGGCATTTGTGGCTGGCCACGGCGGACAACGGCCTCGCGGCGGTTTTGTTCGGCGCATCGTCCGTCCGGGCCAAGGTTGTGGACGGCGTGGAGGTGCTCATCACCGAGCGCACGGCCTATCCATTTGAGGAGCAAGTGAGCTTCGAGATCGGCGTGCCGCGAAAGACGGATTTCCCTTTGTATGTGAGAATCCCCGCGTGGTGCGACGGCGCGAGCATCGCGGTGAACGGCGTCGGGGAAAAGACGGGGCTGGCGGCGGGTGGCTATGTGCGCATCCGGCGCGAATGGGCGGACGGCGACAGGGTGACGCTGAAGCTCCCGATGCGCCTTCAGGCGCGGCAGTGGGATGTGAACCAGCGCAGTCTGAGTATAAATTACGGCCCGCTCACGTTTTCGCTCAAGATTGCGGAGAACTATAACAAAATCGATTCGATGTCGGTTGCGAAAAGCGAGAAGAACAGAATCCAGAAACAGGTTGACTGGAGCCGGTGGCCCGCCTGGGAGTTGAAGCCCGGCAGCGCGTGGAATTACGCATTGGCGTGTGACATGAGAAACTTGGAGTCATCGTTTCAGGTCGTAAAAAGGCCCTGGCCGGAGGACAACTACCCGTGGACGCACGAAAGCACGCCGGTCGAGATCAGGGCGAAGGGGGCGCGTGTCTCGGACTGGACGCCGACCGCGACGGGGTTTTGCCCCGTGCTGCCGCTTTATCCGGCCAAAACCGACGGGAGGCTTGAGAACATCACGCTCATTCCGATGGGCGCGGCCCGGCTGCGTATCTCGGCGTTTCCTCCGCTGGTCGTCGAATAATAGTGGTTTAATTTGAACAAAAGGAAACGAAGGGAAGGAAGAAGATATTGGTTTTGGATAAAATGGACAGGATGGATAAAAATTAACATAATGAAATTCGTTAAATTACTCATTCTTTTTATTCTTTTTCATTCTGTCTAAAAAAATGCCTTCTCCGTTCCCTCCGTTTCCTTCTGTTCAAAAATAAATTCTTATAACTTTTCCAATAAACCATGAGCCAGCCATCGGGAAACGGACACGCCTTGACGACCACGCGCGCGCGGGGATGGAACACTTGGGACACGCGCAGCGTGCTCAATCACGTGCTCATGCCGGAGGGTTTGTCGCTGCGGCTTTCGTTCTGCCACCACGGCATGCTCACCATGATCGAGGACACGGCGTTCGGGCCGAAATCGGTGGGCGCGACCGCGGGCGTGAAGCTGGCGGAATCGGAAATCGCGGCGCGGCGCGTGCGCGTGCGTCCGGGGCGTCACGCGTTGGACGGAGACTACACGGCGCTGACCGTGGAGATGGGCGACGCGCGCATCAGCGTGGAAAGCGCGAGGGTGGGGGAGCGGGATTTGGTGTTGTTGATAAAAACAAACCACTCCGGGCCGAGGCCGCCCTCGATGGCGGTCGAGGGGGCGTTCCTGTGGAACAAGCCGGGGCATTTTATAATGACCGCGCCGCGCGTGATCGGCGCGCGCGCGGAGGATTTTGGCATGGATATATATTGCACGGAGATCCCGGCGACGGACGGGTTTCTGGCCCGGCGTTTCCCGAGCTGGGTGCTGGGTCTTGCGGGCGATGTCGGCATTTCCACGTCGAGAGACCGGGGCATGGCGGAAATCGCCGCCTTGGTCAACGCGGCCCGCGAGCGGGAGGCGGCGGGCTGCGCGCGTTTCGGCCCGGCGGCGGAGCGGTTCGCGGGAGCGCGCGCGTGCCTGGCGTGGAACACCGTGTATGAGCCTTTATATAAACGCGTCATCACCACGCCGTCGCGCCAGTGGAATGTGGACCGGCTCGGCTACGGCATTTTTTGCTGGGACAGTTTTTTCCTCGGTTGGCTGCTGGCACTTGACGACGCGGAGCTTGCGTGGAGCTGCGTGCGCGAGGTTTTTCGGGAGATGGTGGACGGCGAATTCGTGCCCAATGTCGTCAACGGCAGCGGGCGCGTCTCGCTCGACCGCTCGCAGCCGTGCATCGGCGGGCTGGGCGTGCTGGCGCTGCATGAACTGCGCCCGGACAAAAAATACCTGCGCGAGGTCTGGGCGCCGCTGCTGGCGTGGAACCGCTGGTGGGACAAGGCGCGCAAAAACCGGCTCGGCCTGCTTTCGCCCGGTTCGCATCCGTTTGAGCCGCGGGTCGGCGACCTGGCGGAAGTCCTGCAACCCAACACGCTGCGCGGCGCGAAGCTGGAGGGCGGGCCGGACAACGCGCCGATGTGGGACGACATTCCGTTTAATACAACGACGCATTTGATGGAACTCGCTGATGTCGGGCTGAGCGCGCTTTATATACTGGATTGCGAGGCGCTCGCGCGTCTCGCGCGCGGGCTGGGGCTGGAGGCCGGGGCGCGCGAGCTGGAGGCGCGCGGCGCCGCCTATCGCGCCGCGCTCGGGCGGCTCTGGAACGAGGACGCGGGCATCTTCCAAAACGTGCGCACCGACACCGGCGAATTCAACCCGCGCACCTCGCCGACCTGTTTTTATCCCCTGCTCACGGGCGCGGTCACGGAACATCAGACGGACTTGATGCTGGAGCGGCATTTGCTGAACGAGGCGGAGTATTGGGGCGGGTGGGTCATCCCGTCGGCGCCGCGCTCCGACCCCGCGTATCCGGAACAGCACTACTGGCGCGGCCGCATCTGGGCGCCGTTGAATTTCCTGGTGTATCTCGGGCTGAAGCGCGCCCGCCGCCACGAGGCGGCGGCGGCGCTCGCGCGGCGCTCGACGGAATTATACGAGCGCAACTGGCGCGAAAGCGGCGGGCTGTTCGAGCATTTCTCGGCGCTCACCGGGCGCGGCGGCGACGTGGAGTTGTGCGACCCGATGTGTCC
>JAIRTK010000066.1 GCA_031254955.1 Opitutaceae bacterium | reverse complement strand
CTCGACTCAATCCGCCTCTCCTCCGGCACCGACGGCTACTACCACGTCACCGGCAAGGCCGTCCCGCCGGTCATCCTCACGCAGCCGGCCTCGCAAGTCGTCGCGTTTGACCCGCCGGGCACCGGCGAACCGGCCCTCTTCACCGTGTCCGCCACCGGCCTTGGGCCGCTCGCCTACCAATGGCGGCACAGCGGCACCGACATCCTCACGGGCACGACGGCCACGCTCGCCGTCTCCCGCGCGAACCGCGACAACCGGGGCTGGTATGAAGTCCAAGTCTCCCACGCCGCCGGCACCGGCTCCGTGCTCTCCGAGCGCGCCGCGTTGATTTTCGACGACGAAAAAGTGAACCTTGAGGTCCTCTCGCTCCAACTCGTCCCCTCCTCGACCGTGCACACGGGGACGGCGGTCTCGATGATTGTCTCCGCCACCGGCACCGAGCCGCTCGCCTACCAATGGCTGAAGGACGGCGCGGACATCGCCGGCGCGACCTCGGCCACCTACGCCATCGACCCCGTGGAACCCGCCGACAGCGGCGCCTACTCCGTGCGGCTCAACGACCTCGCCGGCGTCCCGCTTGACTCCGCCCCCCTCACGCTCGCCGTGCTCGGCCCGCCCATCATCCTGGAGCAACCCGCCAGCCAGACCGTCGCCGGCGCCACCACCGCGCGCCTCGCCGTCAGCGCCACCAGCGTCAGCCCGCTCGCCTACCAATGGTTCCGCGACGGCGCGGAAATCCCCGGCGCCACCGACGCCGCCCTCGACCTCCCCGACGTGCAACTGGCCGACGCCGGCGACTACACCGTAAAAGTGCTCAACGCCGACTACCCGGAACAGTATTTCACCTTCTCCACGACCGCCACGCTCACCATCCTCCCCACCGACCGGGGCGAGGCGCCCGTGGTGGCCGACTTCAACGACTACGCCGTCGGCAACCTCAACGGCGCGGCCAACGACGGCAAAGGCATCGGCTTCGAAGGCGACCGCTGGAGCAGCGGCAGCGCGGCGGTGCAAGTGGCCGAAGGCGACCTCGACGCCCCCGCCTCCACGCGCTACGGCGCCGTCCAGCCGGTCGAGGCGCCCTTCGCCCCGCGCAGCCTGTGGCTGAACTACGCCGCCGGCACCCGCCAGCAACTCCGCGCGCTCGCCTCGCCGCTCTCCGGCGCGGTCTGGGGCAGCTTCCTCGTCCGCAACCTCGCCGAAGACCAAATCGCCGGCCTCACCTTCAACGTCTCCGGCGCCCTCGGTGACAACGCCGAGACCACCGCGGCCTCCTGGCTCTACGCCAGGGGCCGCGCGCTCGTCGTGCGCGCCGCCGACCGCTCCGAGTCGGTCGCCCCCGGCGTCTTCACCCTCGGCGAGACCGCGCTCGTGGTGTTCTCCTACGACACCGCCGCGAAAAAACTCGACATCTGGGTAAACCCCGTGCTCGCCGACGACGCCCGCGCATTCACCGCCACCGTCCCGCCCACCCTCACCAGCGGCGCCGCGCCGCTCGACCTCTTCGGCCTCGACAACCGGCTCGCCACCATCGGCGTCGTGTTCGCCTCCCGCGTCACCGCCATCGCGTCCGCGAACCGCCTCGACGCCCTCCGCCTCGCCTCCGGCGCGAGCGGCTACTACCACGTCACCGGCATGGCGGTGCCGCCCGTCATTCTGGAGCAACCCGCCGCCAGGACCATCGTGGAGCGCGGCGCGCCCGTCACCCTCGCCGTCTCCGCCACGAGCACCGCCCCGATTCTCTATCAATGGACCTTCTGGGACGCGCCCATCCCCGGCGCCACCGGCGCCAGCCTGACCCTCCCCGCCGTCCAGGACGCCGACCAAGGCAAATACCGCGTCATCGTGCGCAACAGCGGCGGCTCCGCCTCGACGACCTCCGCCCTCGCCGTGGTGCTCGTCCGGGAAAACCTCGTCAACCTCGCCATCACCCGGCAACCCGCCCTGCACCCCTCCACCGTGCCGGACGGCTCGCCGGTCTCGCTCTCCGTCGCCGCCACCGGCACCCCGCCGCTCGAATACCAATGGCGCAAAAACGGCGCCCCCATCCCCGGCGCCACCACCGGCGAACTCTCGCTTCCCGCCGCGCGGGTCGCCGACAGCGGCGCCTACGATGTCGAAATCACCGACCTCTCGCGCGAAAAAATCACCTCCGCCGCCGTCCCGCTCCGCGTCCAGATACCGCCCTCGATTCTCACCCCTCCGCAGGACGCCGTAAGCTACCAAGGCGGGCCGGCCAGCTTCGTGGTCGAGGCCGAAGGCACCGACATCACCTATCAATGGAAACGCAACGGCGCCCCCATCCCCGCCCCGCAAGGCACGGCGGGCGCGACACTCGCCCTGGCCGCCCTCACCGCCGCCGACCACGGCGCCTCCTACACCGTGGTGGTGGCCAACGGCGTCGGCTCCGTCGAATCCGCCCCCGCCACGCTCACGCTCAAAGACTCGACGCCGCCCGGCGCGAACGGCGTGGCCCGACCCGCCGCCGACGCCGCCGTGGCCGGCGGCGCGCAAGCCGCCGACAACCTCGACCGCACCGGCCTCTCCGTCGCCGCCTTCGACACCGCCCGCGCGCGCAAAAGCTACCTCCTCTTCGACCTCCCGCTGGCCGTCGAATCCGCCGACGCCACCGCCGCCTCCCTCACGCTCACCCTCGGCGGCGCCCCCTTCATCAACGGCGGCACGGGCGCGATGCACCCCCGCAACCCCGTGCGCCTCCGCCTGCACGGCCTCATCGACAACGCCCCCGCCTGGGCCGAAAACACCCTCACCTGGACCGACGCCCCCGCCCGCGCGGACTCCGCCACCGCCCCCGGCCCCGGCACGGTGCCGCTCGCCGAGACCACCGTCGATGTCGCCACCCGCCTCGCCGGCGACACCGTCACCTTCGCCGACCCGCGCCTCGCCCAGTTCCTCAACTGGGCCGCCGGTCGCCGCGGCGACCTCTACGGCAACGGCCACGCCGGCGACACCGACCACCGCCTCACCCTCGTCCTCACCTCCATCGACGAAGGCGCGGACTTCGCCGGCGTGCGTTTCGCCGACAAGGAAACCGGCGAGCGCTCCGCCCCGCTGCTCGTCTTCGACACCACGCCCGCCCCCGCCCCCGCGCTCGAAAACGACCGCTACGCCGTCGCCCTCGCCGCCGACCTCGGCGTCGAAGTCACGGACAAGGACACCGGCGCCACCGCGCATTTCGCCGCCGCCTTCGAGGTGCTCTACAACACCGGCGACCCCGGCCTGACCACCACCCAAGCCATCACCGACGCCGCCGCCACCAACATCACGCTCCCCTCCTGGAAAACCGACCTCCCCGCACTGGCGGAACTGCCCGGCAACCGCGCCCACGACTACGGCGCGGCGACCGGCACGCGCACCGCGCTCACGCCCGTCCGCGCCTCCATCGCCGACGGACGCATCCTCTGGCGCTTCGCCCCCTCCGACACCGCCATCGCCGGCTTCCACGCCGCCCTGGAACTCCCCGCCGGCGCCGCCCCGCCCCGCCTCCGCTGGACGCTCGCCCCCGCCGGCGCGCGCCACTACGCCGTCTCCTTCACCGGCCTGCCCGAAGTGCCCAACACGGACATCGACGCCTTCTACATGCCCGGCGTCTGGGATGGCCGCCGCTTCCCCTCCAAACAATACGTCATCGACGAAATCCGCTCCACCACGCCCGCCGTCCTGCGAAAACTCGCCGGCCAGACCGTCGTGGCGGGCGCGGCGGTGGACCCCTTTGAAATCCCAGCCCGCGTCTCCACCCGCTACAACGGCCTCTTCGGCCTTTGCGCCACCGACTTCACCGCCACCCAAAGCCTCCCCGCCATCGCCGCGCCGCTCTACGGCGGCGCCGGCTCGCGCACCGACGGCACGCTCTCCTTCTCCGTGCGCCTCATCGTCCGCGACGGCACGCTCGACGCCGCCCTCCGCGACGTCGTCACCGGCGTCTACGGCTTCCGCGACTACCGGAGCAACCTCGCCGGCGGCTCGCTCAACACCGCCCTCGACAACCTCATGGACTTCCTCCTCGACGAAACCGTGGACCCGCGCGACGGCCTCCCCAAAGGCTACAGCTACTGGCGCGCCAACGAAAAAGCCAACGAGTATGTGAACGACAACCCCGACACCGTGCGCTTCCAGTCCGCCGCCGCCGCGCTCGGCCTCGCCCTGGTGCGCGACGACGCGGACTATTACGAAAAACGCGCCCTGCCCACCATCGAGTATTTCGTCTCCCGCTCGAAAGACGCCATGGTGTTCACCGGCACCGGCGCCGTCGCCCCGCTGGGCGGCCCGCTCGCCTCCTACTACGCCACCGACTACTTCGCCCTCTCCGCCCTCACCGGCGGACGCACCAGCGCCTACGCCACCCTGGCCGGCCAGTCGTGGACTCAAGCCGTCTCCGCCGACAGCACCTTCACCGACAAAACCCTCCTCGGCGCCATCGGCGCCGGCGCCACCCTCACCCGCTTGCAAGTCCTCGGCGACGACGCCCACCGCGGCGGCTGGTCCTTCAAACTCTGGCACTCCCTCATCGCCGGCTACAAGGCCACCGGCCAGGCCGAATATCTCGCCGACGCCCGCACCCTCGCCGACGCCTACATCAAATACCGCTACACCGCCGGCCCCGCCACCGACTTCGCCGACGTTGCCAACTCCTTCTGGAACCAGATCGGCGGACGCTGGGAGTCCTTGCTCGAAATGTCCGAATTGGCCGCCGCCGCCGGCGACGACGCCGGCGCCGCCACCTACGCCGAACACGCCGCCAAGGCGATGGACGAGTTTATCCGGCACATCCAGTTCGCCCCGGCGCTGAACGAGTTCAACGTCGATGGCCACAGCGTGACCCACCCGGCGATCCGCTCCTCGCTGGTGTCCGAAGTCGGCCTCACCTCCGAAGCGTCGGCCTCCTCCGTCAGCCACCGGGGCATCTTCATGAGCGCCTACGCGGCGCCGTCGTTGATGCGCGTGGCGGCGCTGACCGCCGATCCCTTCTACGCCGCCGTGGGCCGCTCCGGCATCATCGGACGCTGGCTCAATTATCCCGGCTACACGATCCGCAACGAATACCGCGCCGGCCAACTCACCGCCGCCTGGCCGCTGCGCTGGTATGGCATCGACCCGGACTACAAAGGCAACGCCGTCACCGCGCACATGAACCACCCCGCCATGCTGGCCTCGATCGCCATCGACTTCCTCATGGCCGACGCCGAATACAAGTCGCTCGGCGCGGTCAAGTTCCCCTGGCAGTTCAGCGACTCCAAGGCCTATTTCCGCGGACGCGTGTTTGGCGGCGCGCCGGGCGTGTTTTACGGCGAGTCCGGCGTCTGGCCGTGGCTGCCGCGCGGCCTCGTCACGCTCTCCGGTGAAAACGCCGTGCAACTCAACTACGTCGCCGGCCACGGCAACGGACGCCTCTACCTCGCCTTCTCCAACCAGTCCGCGACCGAGGTGACCGCCACCGTCACCGTGCGCGCCGACAAGGTGAACCTCGCGCCCGGCGCGCGCATGACACTCTGGCGCGACAACGTGCCGCAAAACCCCGGCGCGTTTACGAACGGCGCCACCACCGTCACCGTCTCGCCCGGCGGCTTCACCGCCATCGCCATCGACGACGCCGCGCCCGCGCTCGGCCTGCAGGCGGATTACCGGCACGGCCACGGCGACGACTTGCCGGAGGAAAGCTTCAGCCAGCGCGACGATCCCACTCTCGAACGGGTGACGGGCATGGTGCTCTCGCTCTCCCCCTCCCGCCAAAACGCCTACATCTACGTCGCCTCCGGCACGGGCGTGCTCCAGTCCGCGACGCTCACCTACAGCATCGACGGCGGGCCGGAGCAGACGACGCCCGTGAAAAACGCGTTCCCCTTCGAGTTCAGCGTCCCCCTCCCGCCGGACGCGCAGCAATTCGCCTACACGCTCTCCGGCATGCCCGCCGCCGCCGGCCCCGCCGTCGATGTGAGCGACACGCTCTACCTCGTCTCCCCGCCGCGCATCACCCGGCAACCCGCCGCCGCCCAGTCCAGAACCGCCGGCGAAGCCGTGCTCTTCACCGTCGAAACCAACGACCCCGACGGCCACCACTACACCTACCAATGGTTCAAAAGCGGCTCGCCCGACGAACCCATCCCCGGCGCCACCGCCGCCTCCTACGGCTTCCTGTGCACGACCGCCGACGACGGAAACGAATACTACGTCGCCGTGACCAAAGGCCGCATCCGGCTCGAAAGCAACCGCGCGACGCTCACCGTCTCCCCCACGCCCGACGTGCTCATCACAACAAACGTCCCCGGCTCCGCCGTGACCCTGGACGAGGGCGCCTCCCATACCCTCGCCATCGTCGCGCAAAACGCCGACGGCTACCAATGGTTCAAGGACGGCGCCCCCATCCCCGGCGCGGTTTCGGATTCGCTGCTGCTCGCCGGCGCCGCCTACGAAGCCGGCGACTATTACGTCGTCGCCTACGGCCTGGTCAACGGCGCCCGCGGCTCGGTGCTCAGCGCCACCGTCACCGTCAACATCAACCCCTCGACCCCGGGCGCGCCGGCCATCACGACGCAACCGCAAGGCCGGGCGGCTCCCGCCGGCACGGCGTTTGCCCTCTCGGTCGTCGCCACCGGCGCCGCCTCCTACCAGTGGTATCACAACGGCGCCGCCCTCGACGGAGAAATCTCGCCCGTGCTGAATCTCTCCGGCGCCTGGACGGACAACGGCGACTACCACGTCGTCATCTCCAACCCCGCCGGCAGCATCGTCAGCCGGCGCGTGGTGGTCTCGATCCTGCCCGGCTCCGCGAACATCATCGAACAACCCGCCGACAGCATCGTCCGGCACGGCGTCCCCTCCGCCCTCACCGTCACCGTGGCCGGCGAGGCCCAATTCCAGTGGCGCAAGGACGGCGTGCCCATCCCCGGCGCCATCTACCCCGCGCTCACGCTCTCCGGCTCGCCCGCCGAGGCCGGCGTGTATGATGTCGTCATCACCACGTCCGCCGGCGACATCATCAGCGCCCCCGCCACCGTGACGATCGCGCCCGCCCCCGACAGCCACTTCGCGCACTCCTCCGCGCTCGCGACCGACGCCTCCGGCACCCTGTATGTCGCCGACGCCTCCCGGCACGTCATCCAAGCCCTCTCCCCCGGCCAAAACCTCGCCACCTTCGCGGGCACGCTCGACTCGCCCGGCGCGCTGGACGGCCTGGGCCTCGCCGCGAAATTCAACACCCCCTCCGGCCTCGCCGCGCGCTCCGGCACGCTCTACGTCGCCGACACCGGCAACAACAGCATCCGCGCCGTCACCCTCGCCACCAGCAGAGTCTCGACCCTGCTGTCCGGCACGCCCTCCGACCCCGCCCAACAACACTCCCAACTCACGGCCCTCGCCGTGGACGCCGAAGGCACCCTTTACGTCGCCGACACGGGCCGCCACGTCATCCTCCGGGTCAACGCCTCCGGCTCGGTCGCCACGCTGGCGGGCATGGCGGACCACTCCGGCACCACCAGCGCCGGCGGCACGCTGGCGCAATTCAACGCCCCGGCGGGACTCGCGCTGCTGGAAACCGCCGGCGCCGGCGCGCTGCTCTACGTGGCCGACACCGGAAACCACACCATCCGCGTCATCGACCTCGCCAGCAACGAAGTCACGACCATCGCGGGCCGGCCCGAGACCGCCGGCAGCGAAGACGGCACCGGCTCCGACGCCCTCCTCAACGCCCCGCGCGGCCTCGTCCTCGAAGACGGCGACCTCTACTTCGTGGACACCGGCAACTCCCTCGTCCGCAAACTCTCCAGCGGCACCATCGCGACCCTTGCCGGCTACCCCGGCATCGGCGCCATGCCCGGCGTGCCCGGCTTCAAGGACGGCGCCGGCTCCGACGCCTGGTTCGCCCACCCCGAAGCCCTCGCCCTCGCCCCCGACGGCACGCTCTACGTCGCCGACACCGGCAACAAAGCCATCCGCGCCATCGACGCCTCCGACAACGTCACCACCCTCACCGTCACCGCCACGACCGGCGGCGACACCACGCCCCCGCCAAGCGGCGGCACCGGCGGTGGAGGTGGCGCTTCCAGCGGAGGAGGAGGAGGAATCCCCACCCTATGGGCGCTGGCCCTCCTGACCCTGGCCCTGACAGCCCGCCGCCTCCGCGCCCCATAACCCCTGATCCCCCCGGTAGGGAGGCCTCTCCGAGGCCTCCGCCACCAAGCCTCGCTTCCCCCATGAAATGACCCCCTTTCCCAGTGAACAGTCCCCTTTAAAAGCAAAGCCATGTAGGGGCTTCGCTTGCGAAGCCCGCTGCTGGAGCAAAGCCCATTACTGGTGCACGCCCGCTGCTGGAGCGAAGCCCACTGCTGGAGCACGCCCACTGCTGAAGCACGCTTATCAAGCCGGACGTCGCAACCGACGCCCCTACAAAAAAGTGATTTTCATTGGAAATAGGTATAAAAACCCAAAACCATCAAAATTAATGACGCCCCGCCCGCCACCACACCCCGCCCCCCGCGCCCCCGCCGGCACCCCGCCGGCCCCCACCCGCGCACCCTTCGCGCCCCCCGCGCACCCACTCGCGCCCCCTTCGCGCCCCTTCGCGATCCTTCGCGGTTAAAAAAGGTTTTTCCCAAATACCTGTTCATTTAAAATGCCCTGCCCCGTTCTCGCGGAAAACTCATCCAACAACATCAAAGACAAAACCCTCGGCAAAATCCTCGACAACATCCTCGGCGAAAAAACCTTCGCGACAGCATGCTTCTAAACCGGCGCCCGCGAGCCGCCGCCATGCCCTCGCCACAATGATAGTTTCCCCCCATCCAACATCAAAATATCAGTCAAAAACATCAGTCATTATGAAAACCAAAACCATCCCGTCCCTCATCCTGATCACCCTCCTCCTCGGAGTCCTTACCGCCGGCGCGGCCACGACCCGCGTGTTCACCGGCCCCGCCGGCGCGGAGCTGCTCGACCACCTCTCGCCCGCCGGCTTTGCCGCCGGCGACATCCTCCACGTGCGCGGCGCCGGCGCCTCCGCCAAGACCGCCGCCAGCACCCGCGACTTCTCCGCCGCGCGCCTCTACGTCGGCACCAGCGCCGGCGCCGGCGTGCTCACCATCAACTCCGGCCATGTCGCGCTCACCGGCGGCGTCACCCAAACCCTCGTCATCGGCCAGACCACCCACACCGGCACCCTTTATGTCAAAGGCGGCAGCCTGGCCGTCAAAGGCGGCATCAGCATCGGCTCCTCCACGCCCGACACGCCGGGCGCCGGCGCGCTCATCATCACCGGCGGCACCCTCGCGCTCGACGATGCCGGCGCCGCCAGGAAAGCCGTCATCGGCATCGCCATCGGCGGCAACGCGGACGCCGCCGGCTCCGTCGAAATCAGCAACGCCTCCATCACCGGCGGTTTTATTATTGGCCACTCCTCCGCCACCGCGCCCGCCGGCGCCGCCCGCCTCACCATTCACGGCGACGCCGCCGTCACCGGCGTCGCCCAAAACGAATTTACCCTGCGCAAGTCCGCCCTGATCACCTTGGTCCTGACCCCCGGCGGCGGTTTCAAAACCTTCGACCAAAGCCTCTCCAACCCCGCGCAAGTCAACGACACCATCCGCATCGAGCTGGATGTCTCCCGCCTCGCCCCCGCCGCCGTCTCCGCCCGCACCCCCGGCGCGACGGACCTCCTCAAAGTGAACCCGCAAACCGTGGACCTGATGTGGAATCGCCTCAAGCGCGTCCTAACCCTCAGTGGTTATGATGAAGGAACCCTCGACGCCGGCGCCCGGGACAACGGCACATATGCCTTTTCCGTCAACGGCTCCAAATACACCCTGGTGCTCGACTGGGACGACGCCCGCCGAACCCTGAAACTCTCAACCCTCACCAAACACCCCTGAACACGTCCCCCCACCCGAAGCCCCCCAAAAGCGATGTCACCTCCGGCAACGTTCCTCTTTATTCTTAGAGCGTTAACAAAAAGAAGGATTGGCCGAAGTAATACCATTTCTCAGTAAACAGTACCCTTTAAAAGCAAAGCCATGTAGGGGCTTCGCTTGCGAAGCCCGTCGCTTGCGAAGCCCGTCGCCGGTGCACGCCCGTTGCCGGTGCACGGCCTTTGCTGGAGCACGGATATCAAGCCAGGCGTCGCAATCGACGCCCCTGCAAAAGAGTGATTTTCATTGGGAATGGATATAACATCAAAGATAAAGATAAGATAAAGAGACAGGGAAAAGATGAATATAAAAAGGAAAGAATAAAGAGGGAGAGGTAGATAAATATAAAAAAGAAAGAATAAAGCGGAGGAGGAAAGATAAGAATAAAGAGAAAGAGAAAAGCGAGAGAGACACCACTTTGAGTCCCCTCCCCATTTCCCAACGAGATTCCGCCCTTGGGGGTAAGGCGATCTCGCCGAAACCGCCGCCGCCGCTTGCCAAAAAATGCCGCGCCTAGAACCTATTCGGTTTATGGTGTCGCCAACGCAAGCGGACCAGCGCGGCAGCGCCGGTAGGGAGGCCTCTCCGAGGCCTCCGTGACCACGCCCCGTTTTTCCCATGAAATTCAAACCGCCCGCCCCGCCCGGCGGAGGCCTCGGAGAGGCCTCCCTACCGCGCCTCCGCGTAACCTCAGTGACTGCGAAAACCGGGTTTGGCGAACAGGTTTAATAAAGCCCCCCGCGCCAAGCACGGGGTATCTAAAGACAACGGGGGCGATTCATCCCCGAGGCAAGCATCGGGGCATTCTCTCCTTTTTTAATAAAGCTAAGAGCGTCTAACAAAATTACAATAGGGCAGGCCGAAAGACGGTATGAAAGGCGAAAATGCAGGGGCTTCGCGTGCGAAGCCCGTCGCGGAAGGATGCCACGGGTTTGCTTCCGCCAGTGCGCCGGCGCAGTCGCATGAAACACAAACGCGCGCGACTGCCGTCCGGCAACGGGCTTCGCAAGCGAAGCCCCTACATCCGCCGCCGCGCACCTCTGTGTCCGCTGTGTCACTTCGATCAATCCTTCTTTTTGTTAGACACTCTTAGATTGGCGAACACTCCATTCGTTTACCAGTTGAAACGCAGGCCGAAGTTCACGCTGTAGCCATCATATTTATTGCCATAATACAGGCTCGCGTCCGCCGAGGCGCAGAAATGCGACCCCAGGCGCAGCGCAACGCCGGCATCGGCGATGCCCATCGTGCCGGAGAGATCGTCGCTCACCACGGTGCGCGAGGCGGTGAATTTGTTATCGGCGCCGATCTCCTGCTCCACGCCGAGGCGCACATAGGGCAGGAACCGGCTCGCGCTTCCAATCGCCATCGGGCGGGCGACAAGCACGCCGGCGCGGCCGGTGATCGATTCCACATCCTCCATGCTGTAATTGTGGCCGGCGGCGTCTTTGCTGGAGTCGCCCCTGTAGAGTTGATACGAGGCCTGCACTTGAGGCTCGATGCGCCAGCCGGATGCGGTTTCAAAGATGCCTCCCGTGCCGACAGAGCCGCCAAAACTGCGCCCGGACATGTCAAACTCGGGCGCGAAATAGGAATCCGCTCGATAGCTGTCGGTGGACGCCCGGACCATGATATCGAGATACCAGGATTTCAGCCGATAGGTGCTGTAAACACCGTAGCCATAGACTTCGCTTTCGGTCCTGGCCGAGGCGCCAACGTCGAGGTCGCCCCGCACATAGTCGGCAAAGACACCAAAGATCAGGAAGGCGTTTTTGTCTCCCTCGGCGTAGTCGGCGCCGACCTGCATGCCTTGCGTGTTTATTTTCACGCCATCATAGACCGTGCTGTTCATCCGGTCATGGCGATAAATGCCGTCGATCCAAAAATCCCATTTGTGCGAGGGCTGAGTCTCGATACGCCGCATGGTTGAGAGGCGGCGGCCAAGTGTTTCGTAAGCGGCCTTGCCCGTGAAGAGCGCGGCGAGGTCCACGCCCAGCGCGGCGGCATCGACGGGCATGGAATCCTTGGCCACAAAGGTAAGGTTGCCGCCCGCGTCGAGGCCGAGTTCATACCAAATGTAATTGATAAAATATTCGCCGTAAAACACATCGGCGGCGCCGGGTTCGGCAACGAGGAAACGGGTGGTGGAAAAATCAACCGGTTCCTCAATGCGGTTATTGAGCGCGTTGCTGCCGGAACTGATGAAGTTGAGCCGGGTCCCGCCGCTGCTTTGCCCGGTGATTTCGACGGTGTCGGTCAGGAGGATGCCGTTGTCCACCTTCCAGTTGAGGTTGAGTTGCGAGCCGGGCGTGCCGTGGTAGTCCCCGTTGATGGCGAGTCTGGCGCCGACATCAGACGACGCCTTGCCGACGCCGACGTTGACGATGCCGTTGTTGCGCATGCCCGCGATCGTTTGGTTAAAGCCCGCAAAGTTCAGCGTCGCCCCGGCGGCGATGTTATGAATCGAATCGGCCGAGAACACATTTGCGGCGGCGGCCTGGATTTCGCCGGACTTGATCATGGTTTCGCCGGCCCCGGTGATGCGCCCGTTGAAAACTCCCGTTCCTGTCTGGCTGAAGGCGAGCGCCGCCCCGGCGTTGATGGCGATGTCCCCGCGCAAGCTGCCGACATGCCCCTCCAGCGCGCCACCTTGGACGATTGTGGAGCCGGTGTGGCTGGCGTTCGCAGTGAGCACCAAGGTCCCGGCGCCGGCCTTGGTGAAGGAACCGTCGCCTGAAAGCCCGCCACCCCACACCGCGGTGATTCCATCGGCCACGCTCACGCCACCGGCGGCGCGCAGGTCGATGGCGCGCGTCGTGGCGAAATGGTTCGCGGTTATTTCGAGCACGGCGCCGCCCGGGCCATCGAAGACGACCTCGCGGTTGAAGCCGTCGACCATGCCGAGTTGGTTGTTGTCGGAAATGCGCAGCGTGCCGCTCTTGAGCATGGTATAACCGACATAGTTGCCCGGCCCGGTGAGGGTCGCGACGCCGTCCGCTCCGGCATCGACCACCACAAAGACGCCTTGTTTGACGCCGTCGGTTTCGTGGCCGATGCCGAAGCGCACGTCCCCGGCGCGGAGCGTGATTTTGTCGTTGCTGCCGATCACGCCGCCGCTGCCGCTGCTTCCGGTGAAGACGAGACCCGCCCAGTCGTTGACGGTCGTGCCGGTGCTGTCATAGGGCGTATCGGAGAGATCCACCCAGCCGCCATTGAGCGCAAAGGCATGCGCAATCGCGGGCGCGTCCGCGCCGCTGATGCCGTCGAGTTTGATCATGCCCTCATCGACGCGCGTGGCGGCATGGCCGAGCGACGCGGTCCCGGAATAAGTGAGCAGACCGGCGCCCTTCTTCACCGCCGTGCCCGTGCCGCTGAGCGTGCCGGTGAGCGTCATGAAGTAGCCTTGCGTGTCAAAAACGGCGCTTTTGCCGCCGTCGATGATCATCGGGCCGGCCAGCGTGACCTCGTCATCGGCGCGCAGCGTGGCGTCGCCGGTGAAATGAATGGCGGCCGTGCCGGTCTGGAGCTGATCGCCGTTGTTAAAACCGATCAACCCTCCCGAAATATCAATGCCGCCGGCAAAAGTGTTGGCGGCGTTCTGAAAAACGAGCGCCCCGGCGCCGTGTTTGACGAGCATGCCGGTGGCGCGACTCGCCTCCGGGACTTCCGTGCCGGTGACGAACGCACCGTCCGCCTGGATGCCGTAGCCATCAAGCGTGAGCGTGTCCGCATCGTTTATATTTATCTCAATGCTTGAGACGCGCGCGGCGGCGGCCTCTATATTAAATGCCCCCGACGCGGCGTTGAATAGGACCGCGTCGCCGTGGAGAAACTTGGTTTTCCCTTCGCTGCCGGTCCAGTTGGCGGAGCCGTCGGAGTTCCATTTGCCGTCGCCGGCGCCGCCTGTCCATGTCATGATGCGTGATGTGTCCAGGCCATACACGAGGTTGAGGTTCGCCCCGGAGGTGTCCCAGCGCACTTCCTGGCGCGAAGTGAAGTCGATCGTCTGCCTGTCGATGGTGATGTGGGCGCCCGCGAGGTTCTTGTCGGTGCTGATGAAAAACGTGCCGGAGGTGGTGACCGTCGGGTGGAAATCGACCGTGTTTGAACCGCTGAGCACGACCGTGCCGCTCGTGCCGAACAGCAAGGTGTCGGACTTCTCGTTGTCATAAAGGTTGAAGGCGATGGAGGCGTCGGTGAGCGAGAGGGTGCCGCCGACCGTCAGCGTGCCGGAGGCAACGCCGCCGCCGACCTGAAAGATGCCGCCGTCGGAAACGGTCACATTATTGTTGAGGTTTCCGCCGCGCCCGCCAAAGGCGGCGTCCGCGGTGTTCACATGAACATCACCGCCGAGCCAACCCCCGTTGTCGAGGATGAGGCTGCCCGCGTTGACGACGGTGACGCCCGTGTAGGCGGTGTTGTCGGTCGTGAGCACAAGCAAGCCGGCGCCGGTCTTGGCGAAGGTGCCGCTCGCGCCCGAGAGCGACAGCGTGCCCGAGTAGGAGAGCGTGTTGCCCTGCGTGTCGAGCGTGGCGGTCACGCCGTTGGCGATTATGATGGTGTTGGCGAGCGAGAGGCCGTCGGCATCGGCGCGCAGGGAGGCGTCGCCGGAAAATTGGATGCCGTTGCCGCCGTCGCCGAGCTGGGGGGCGCTGTTAAATGCGATCACGCCGCCGGCAATCTTGATGCCGGCTGAAAAATCATTGGCGCTGTTTTGAAATACGAGCGTCCCCGTGCCGGCCTTTATCAATTGGCCGCTGGTGCCGCTGAGCGACGAACCGGCGAGCACGCTGGCGCTGGATGTCGTGATGGTGCCGCCGGTGAACGCATAGACGCCGTCGCCCTTCACGTTCAGTTCGGAAGCGACCACGCCGGACGCCGCCACGGCGATGATGCGGTTTCCCGTGGTGTCGGTGCCGTCGAAAGTGACGTTGTCGCCGGTGCTGAAGCGGGTTTCCGCAATGCTCCCCCCATCCGTCCAGTTGGCCGCGCTCGTGGAAGAGGCCGCCCACGCGGCGCTCGCGCCGTCCGAACCCGTCCAGGTGAGATCGAGGCTGACGACCTTGTTGACCAGCACCATGTCCGTCGCGCTGACGGTGA
>JAIRTK010000052.1 GCA_031254955.1 Opitutaceae bacterium | reverse complement strand
AGCGGCGGCGGTGTCCGCGGGCGTGACCTGCTGGGCGGCGACGCGTCCTGAAAAGGCTGCGGCGGCGAGGAGAAGGACGGAAAACAGGCGGTGGGCGCGAAGGCCGGGGCGCGGGATGCGGCGGGATGTTTCCATGAGGTTTTCTGGGGGAGAGGGCTGACGGGATGTGTGCGTGCGGGTGAGGGGGGCGGCGCGTCCGCGCGAGCGGCCGGCCTTGCCGGGATGTGACGGGGAATGCTTGCCCATGCTCGATGGCCGCCACAATCCCCGCGATGCTTTACCCGTTCAGCACCCTGAGTGGCGCCCCGCCGCCGCGCAGTGTAGTTTAAGGGCTTATTCCGGATTTAGGGCATTTCCTCATTATTTTGTCGCATTGGAAACGAGCCTTTGGCGCGGGAGCGCCGGTAGGGAGGCCTCTCCGAGGCCTCCGCCGGGCGGAGAAGGCGGTTTGCATTTTATGGGGAAATCGGAGCGTTCTCACGGAGGCCTCTCCGAGGCCTCCCTACCGGCGCTCCCGCGCCTGACCTCTTGCGGTTGCGACACAATCAACCGAAAAGGCTCTAAAGGTTTGCTCGTTTTCACCACGGAGACGCGGAGGGCACGGAGACGCGGAGGGCGGAGGACGGGAGGGTGGGAAGGCGGAGGGCAGGATTGTTCCCACGCAGAGACGCGGAGACGCGGAGAAAATGGGGGGGGAGGTGCGTGGCGAGTGGCGAATGGCGAGGAGTGAGGAGTAAGAGGTGAGTGGCGAGTGTGAATGGCGAATGGCGAGTGACGGCACCGGAGGGTTTGTTTTTATCCCTCACCCCTCTTTGCGTCGCCGCGTCGCCGCGTGAGTTCTTCATGGCTTCACGGCTCCGTGTCCTCCGTGTCTCCGTGGTGAAATCCTTCTTCCCGGCCATTCGCTGGGCACGGGCGCGATGTCCGCGCCCGTCTTTCATCCGCCGCCGCCGGCCTTCCCAGCCGCGTCGTAACGGCGGACATGCGCCACGAGTTCCGCCATGTCCGTCCACGCCGCGCCCGCCACCGTGTCGGCGGCGCCGTAGGTCATGAGCAGGGCGCCGTCGCGCACGACGCCGCCGCAGGTGAACACGCACGGCGTCTTGAAACGCCCGTCGAGTTCCCAGCGTTTTTGCGCGAACATCAACCGGTCCGGGCAGCGGTGCGCGACTTCCGGCCAGCCGTCCCCGCCGGGCTTGAGAATCATGAACGACTGCGTGTAGCCGACCACCGCGTCCTGCTTGCCATGATACGGCAGCAGCCATTCGCCACCGCCGAGCGGCAGCGGGGCCCAGCTCGCGCCGATGCGGTCGCCTTCCCACTCGAACCGCGGTTCCGCCAGCAGCCGGTGCGCCGCGCGCGGCGTCCCCAAGTCCTCCAGCCGCTCCGCCGCCGCCATGAAGATCGCCGGTTGCAGCGCCGCGAACTCCGCGCCGTAAGCGCCGGGCTGCGCAGGGCGATGCAGGCAGACATGGCGCACGCGCCCATCGATGACCATTTTTTCGGAAAACAAAAACGCGTCGCGGTTGTCGCCGCGCTCCGGGTCGGTCAGCGGCGCCACGTAAACAAACGCGCGCTCGTAATCGCCCGCCTTGAGCCGCGTCAGATCGACTTCCCACAGCACGGAAATCGTCAGGTTCTCGCGCGCGGCCCGCCCAAAGATGTGCGCCGCAGCTGCCGCCCAACCGGGCGCGCACTGCATCGGGTCGTCCCGCTCCCAATACGGCCCCGGCGCAAACATGCGGCACGCCGTGCTCAGATAAAGCCGGCCCTCCATGCGGAACAGGCGCGGGTCCTCGACGCAGCCGTTGGCGTGATTCACGACCATTTCCCCGGCGCGGTTGCGGATGCGGATTTTTTCCGCGTCGGTTTCCAAGCGCGGCGCCAGGCAGGGCCGCGAAAAATCCGCGCGCCACGTCGCGCCAAAATCATCGCTCCACGCGTAGCCGAGAAAAATCGGATACGGCGGCGGGCGGCCCGGCGTCCGCACCTGCGGCCACGGCCCGCTCGCCCGGAAAAGCATGTGCAGGCGCGCCGACCCCGGCTCGTCGATGATGGCGGGATTGAGCACCATGGTGTCGGCCCAAGGCGTGCCGGTGCGTGGCGCGAGGATGGGCGCGTCCAGCGTGCGTATTTGAGGAAGACGGGATTGGTTCATGGTCATGCAATGGCGGAGAAAAAAGGCGCCATCGAAGCGGTGTTTCCCTCTGTCGAATCGTCCCCGTTCTTTTTCTTCGTCCCCGTTCTCTTTCGTCAAAAACGGAGCGATAAAAAAGAATCAGGCGGAAGAAATGACGGAAATAATAAAGAGGAAGGATAACGACAGGGAAACGCCGCTTTGATGTGGCAACTTGGCAACTGTGGCGAAAGCGAAACCGCACAAGCCCGCCCGTTCGCAAGCCAAAAATGCAAACCCGCCCCGACGCGGGTCAGATTCAAAGTGGTGTCAAAATTAAAAGAGACGGGGGAGAAAAAGGGATGAGGAAGGAAAAAAGATGAAAAAGAAAAAGGGATCAGAAAGGGCACTCGCGCAAGGAGCGGCGACGTCCCGTCGCCGGACGAGGCGAAGCCTCGCCCGTTTGCGCTTGGACCGCGCGAAAGCCCGCAGGTGCAGGGCTGCGCGAAAACCCGTGGGTAAACGAATGGGCGCTCGCGTGGCTCGCGTCCGGCGGCGGGACGCCGCCGCTCCTTGCGCGAGCGCCTTGGGGTGACTCGACTTTGCATCGCGTCCGCCCCGGCTCGGAGGCGTTTCAAAGTGAGGTGCTGCGTCCGGGAACTTTGCGGCTCCTTCCGCTGCTGAACGGGTAAAGCAAAGCCGGGTTTGCGTGGCGCGGACGAAACGGAGTGAATGGCCGCGTCCAGTCCCGCCCCAAGCCCAGCTTCATGATGACCGACAATCCTGCCAAAAGATGCAAGCGCCACCGCGCGGCGGCCTGTTTATATACGGTGCCGCCTTTCCCCGAGTTTCACAGAGTGACCCTTTGGCGGAAATTCGCGCATTGGCGCTGTCTATATAGGATGCCGCCTTTCCCAGGGTTTCGCCGCGCCTTTTTTAAAACAAGCCTGATGGGAAAAACCATCGCCGCCGCCTCATGCCTGCTGCTCTGCCCCGCCGCGCGCGCGCTCGACCTGGACGGGCGCTGGCAATTGTTGACGGGCGGCGACGAGCTGGAGCAAACCGCCGCCGGCATGTTCCGCGACGAGGCCGCGCGGCGCTTCGGCGCGCGGCTGGACGCGCCCCGGCCCGAGTCCGCCGCCGACCCCGCGCGCCCCGCCCTCGTCATCGGCACCGTGGCGGACAGCAGCCTCATCGCCGCCGCGCACGCCCGCGCGCCGTTCCGCCTCGCCCCGGACTCGCCGGAATCCTTTCACGCGCGCCTCGACGGCAACCGCCTCTACGCCGTCGGCGCGACCCCGAAGGGCGCGATGAACGCCGCCTTCCGCATCCTCGACCGCAACCGCGCAAACGTGGACAGGCTCGACTTCGCCGGACGCCCCAATTTCCGCTGGCGCGCCGGCGGAAACGAGTGCAACCAGACCCCGCCGCCCGGCTGGTCGCACGACGACCAGGCCCGCTATTATGCGCGCCATTATATCAATGTGGTCTGGGGCGAGAAAAAACGCCCGCCGCTTCCCCATGACGTGCGCCGCAAATACGGCATCGGCGTCATGGCCGAGGTGCGTTTCCCGCAAAACGCCAGCCGGGAATGGCTGGACGACCCGGCCAACCGCGAAGCGATTTTCAGCATAGTCCCCGCCCAAAAGCGCCCCAATCTCTGGCACGACGCCGAGGGCCTGCGCGTCATCAGCCCCTTCGCCCCCGCCGGGCGCCGGTGGTATCTCGACCAATATAAAAAACTATACAAGGAAAACCCCGACCTGAAGATCCTTTATGACATGTTCTCGGATTACAACGCGCTCCCCGAGACCACCGACAGCGTCAACGCCTTCACCGGCGAACCCTACGCGCACAGCATCGAGGACACCATCGTCGAAATATTAAAAATCATGCGCGAGGCCGTCGGCCAGGATTCCGGCATCGTCCCGCGCGCCTGGCTCTGGCAGGCGTTTTGGTTCCAGCGCGGACGGGAACTCCGTTTCATGGACCGGCTGGCGGAGGAGGGCTTCGGCCTTATGTATAACGAGGCCGGAAACAATGACAACTGGGTGTTCAGCCTCGATAATTTCGACGACGCGGCGATGAAAACCCGTGGCGGGCGCATCGTCCACGGAGGGGAATATCTCTCGCTGGTCTCCGCCGGCGGCGCCTGCGAGAGCGTGAACCCCGTCATCGGCATGCCGCTGCCGCGCATCGCGGCGCACAAGCTCGCCCTGCTGGCGCGGGCCGGCGTGCGCGACTTCGTGCTCTGGTGGGCAAGCTGCGAGGGCTGGACCTACCAGCCCAACCTGGAGGTCATCGCCGAGCTGACCTGGGCGGACGAAGACGAAATCGCCCGATACGCCTCGAAGGATTTCAACGCCGTCGCGCCCCTGCTGGAGCGCCTCGCCGCGCGCGATTTCGGCCCGGAGCTTGCGCCGGGAATGGTTGAATATTATAAAAATTTCGACGCCGCGCTCGTCACCGGCCTGCCGCTTTATAAAAAACCCAATCGCGAGGCGCAGGGCGACCCGGCGGAAAACGGCCTGCACATCTACAATTGGTATCAACGCCTCGGCACCTACACCGAGATTCTTTTCCAGGGCGCGTTTCTCGAACCCGTGACCGCGGAGGCGCTCATCAATACAAAACGCTTTGAAAATTCCTGCGCCTGGGGCGCCAACGACTACACGCTGGCAAACTACGAGGCCGCGCTCGCCCGCTTGCGCGCCGCCCAGGCCGGCCTCGCGAGCCTGCTCGCATCCGCGAAAGCCGGCACGCCGAAAGACCGGATGCAACAATTATATAACTGGACGCAGCTCGCCGTGCTCCTCTGGGAGGCCCAGTATCATCATTTAAAAGGCCTCGCGCTCATCAACACGCTCGGCGGCGGCAAGGCCGACCCCGCCGCCGCCCGCCGCGCCATCGCGCCGCTGACGCGCGAGAGCATCCGCAACACCCGCGCCATCCTCGCGCTCCTGCCGGCCTTCGCCCCGAACATGAACCTCACCGAGGGCCACGCCGGCGTCATCGAAAACCGGGGCAGTGTTTTGAACGAAACCCGCAGCCTGCGGGACAAGCTCACCGGCATGGAACTCGAACTGGCCGGGCGCTTCGACCTCGCCAAAGGCCGCCGCGCGGACGCCTCCTCCGTCGGCGACCCGAAAAAGCGCGGCGTGCACAACGCGGTCGATGGCGACGCGCTGACCCTGTGGTCCCCGCGCGGCGATGCGCCCGCGTGGCTGCAAATCGACCTTGGCGCGACCCGTCCGCTCGAACTGGCGCGCCTCGGCTGGGGGCCGGCCTTTGCCGTGGAATACACCATCGAACTCTCCGACGACGCGAAAAGCTGGCGCCCCGCCATCCGCATGACGGACGGCACCGAGGGCAACATCACGCTGCCCCTGCCGCCCGGCTCCGCCGCGCGTTATGTGCGCCTCAACTGTCTCCGCCATGCCCCGCACCAGCGGGGGTATGCGTTGCGGGAAATCAAAGTGTATTAGGCGTGTTCGCCAATCTTGTTTTCGCCGTGAAGCAAAATCCAAAGCACGTTAACGACTGGCCGGAGCCGGCGGGGAGGCTTCTCCGAGGCGGATGTAATTCAACGTTGTGTCACTGCCGGAATCTTTCCTCTTTATTCTTTATCTTTCCTCTTGTCAGGCTTCTCGCTTCGCCCGGAATTTTCTGCCTGTTCCTGACGAAAGATAAAGAGAAAGATAAAGATAAATATAAATATAAACAGGAAAGAAGAAAGAGGGAGTGGCACAACGTTGAGTTGCACCGCTCCACGGCCTCCGCGACAACGCCCCGCTGTTCCCCATGACGCCCCCGCTTTTTCCCATGAAAGGCAAACCGCCTTCTCCGCCCGACGGAAGCCTCGGAGAGGATTCCCAGCCGGCTCCGCGCAACCTCAGTGACTGCGAAAACAGGGCTGGCGAACACGTCTGTTAACATTTCCCCTTGCCCGTCACGCTCCCAAAATCCGTCCCGCTCCCAAAATCCCGCCGCTCCCCATGACCCAGCTCCTGCCGAAAACCCGCGCCCTGCTCGCCGACGCCACCTTCCGCTGGTTCGTCCTCGCGCTGCTCTTCTGCGTCTCCTTTCTCAACTACCTTGACCGCACCACGCTGTCGGTTTTGCAGGAGACGCTCATCGCCGAGCCGACGCTCGGCCTCGACCAGAGCCGCTACGGCGACATCGTCAACGCCTTCCTCCTCTGCTACGCCGGCGCGCTCATGCTCTCCGGCTGGGTGGTGGACAAAATCGGGCCGCGCGCCGCGCTGCTCATTTTCGCGGGGTTGTGGTCGGTGGCCACCATCGGCTGCGGGCTGGCGCACGGTTTTGCGATGCTGTTTGTGTTCCGCGCGCTGCTCGGCGTGGCGGAGCCGGGGCTGGCGCCGGTGAGCATTCGCGTCGCCACCGCCTGGGCGCCGCGCCACAACCGCGGCCTCTACATGAACCTGTGCAGCGTCGGCGGCAGCGTGGGCAATATCGCCACCGCTTCCATCGTCGTCTGGCTCACCGCCACCGCCGGCACGTGGCGCCATGCGTTTGTCCTGCCCGGCCTCGCCGGCCTGCTCATCGCCGCCGTCTGGTGGCTCAGTTATCGCGACCCGGCGCCAGCCGCGCCAGCCGCGTCCGACGCCGGCGCCTCTCCCGACTTAACTCGACTTAACTCGACTCATGTCGAAAAAAATGCCGCCCCAGCCGCCGGCACCGCTGCCAGCACCGCCACCCACGCCGCCGGCACCGCCGCCCCAACCGCCGGCAGTGCCACCGCCGCCGCTGATGCCCCCGCTGCCGCTGCCGCCGCCGTCGCCGTCGCGCCGCCGCTTCCTTGGACGCGACTCTGGGGCACGCGCGCGTTGTGGGGCATCGTGCTCGCGCGGCTGGTGAGCGATCCGGTGTGGAATTTCATCCTCTACTGGCTGCCCGGCTACCTCGAAAAACAACAGGCGGTCGCCTTCGGCAGCCTCGGCGTCGTCGGCTTCATTTTCCTCGCCTCGTTCATCGGCGGGCTGGGCGCCTCCGTGCTTTCCGACATTTTTGCCAAACGCCACCGGCGCGACCCGCTCCTCGGGCGCAAAAACCTGCTCTACCTCGTGTCCATCGCCGCGCCGTTGTGCATCGCGATTCCGCACCTGCGCGACGTGTCGTTCGCGCTGCCGTTGCTCGGCGTCGTTTCGATCAAGGGGCTTGCGCTGGTCATCGTGGCGTTTTGCGTCATCGCGGCGGTGTGCATGAGCTGGATGTCCGGCCTCGCGCCGATCATCGCGGAGATATTCCCGATGGGCAACGTGGCCAGCGTGTGGGGCATCGCCGGCACCTTCGGCGCGGCGGGCACGATCGGCTTCAACCTCCTGCTCAAACGCGCCGGCCAGCCCGGTTTTCCCTTCACGCTTGGGCAAATGTTTCTCGCGATGGGCTTCATGCACCTCGCCTCCGCCGTCATCCTCTTCGTCCTCGTGCGGAGACCGAAAAATAAATTAGCAATCAAAAATTAGGATTTATACACAACGTCCAAGCCATTTGCGCATTCGCGAATGTCAAATTATCTTTGAAGATGAAGCAAGACATGCCTGGAGCCTCTTTCGTTGATGCTGTCGCAAGGTCCGGCGTTTTCGTAGCGCAGGTTTCCCAACCTGCTCGACGGCGCTCCGCGCCGCCCAAGCCGGGCAGACTTGGAAGTCTGCGCTACGTCAGGCCCAGGCATGCGTCAGCGTAAACGAAAAAGCACTCATTAACCATGTCGTTGTATTTGGAGCATCTATCGAAAAGAAAAACCTGGGCGGTTTTTTGATGGATGCTCTAAACCCTAATTTCCGAACATTAATTTCCAATTCCAAACATTAATTTCCAAACCCTGATTTCCAGACCTTAATTCCCAATTCCTGCCTCCCAATTCCCAATTTCATTCCATGAAACGCGAATTATTGTTCCTCCTCGGCGCGGCGACGCTGGCGGACGCCGCCGCCGGCGCTGTCGAAAAACCGAATATCATTGTCATATTGACCGACGACCAAGGCTACCAGGACCTCGGTTGCTACGGCTCCCCGCTGATCAAGACGCCGAACATCGACCGGATGGCCGCGGAGGGACTGCGCCTCACCTCCTTCTATGCCGCGGCGCCGGTGTGCTCGGCCTCCCGCGCGGGACTGCTGACCGGGCGCCACCCGGAGCGCGCCGGCGCGGGCGGCGTGTTTTTTCCCAACAGCGACAACGGAATGCGCCTCGACGAGGTGACGCTGGCGCAGGCGCTCAAAGCCGGCGGCTACGCCACCGCGTGCATCGGCAAATGGCATCTCGGCCACCTGCCGCGCTATCTGCCGACGCGGCGCGGCTTTGATTATTATTTCGGGATTCCCTACTCAAACGACATGTGGCTCGACGCGGAAAACATTCCGCCCGCCGAAAACATCATGCTGCGCGAGGGCAAAACCCTCGCCGACTACCGCGCCACGCCGCGCGACAAGCGCGACTTGTCCCGGCGCAAGGTGCCGCTCATGCGCGGCGAGCACTGCGTCGAGTGGCCCGCCGACCAGGACACGCTTACGCAACGCTACGCGGCGGAGACCGTCGCCTTTATACACAAGCACAAGGCGGCGCCGTTTTTTATCTATCTCACCCCCGCCATGCCGCACGTGCCGCTGCACGCGTCGGCGGCGTTTCGGGGCAAAAGCGCGCGCGGCCTTTACGGCGATTGCGTGGAGGAAATCGACTGGGCGGTCGGCGGGATTTTCCGCGCGCTGCGCGAAACCGGCCTCGATAAAAAGACGCTGGTCATCTTTTCGTCGGACAACGGCCCGTGGACCACGCAGGGCGCCGACGGCGGCTCCGCGCAACCGCTGCGCGGCGGGAAGCATTCCAGCTACGAGGGCGGCGTGCGCGTCCCCGGTATTTTTTGGTGGCCCGGCGTGATTCCCGCCGGGCGGACAAGCGATCTGGTGCTGTCGGCGCTCGACATCTTCCCGACGGCGCTGGCGCTGGCGGGCGTCCGCCCGCCGAGGGGGCGCGCGCTCGACGGGCACGACATCATGCCGGTTTTGCGCGGCGAGCCGGGCGCCGTGTCGCCGTGGGCCGTCATCGGCTTTGAAACCACGGCGGTGCGCGCGGGCGGCTGGAAATACCGCAACGGCCCGCTCCACATCCGTTATTCCCAAAAGGAAAACCCGAAAGTGACGCAGCTCTTCGACCTGGACAACGACATCGGGGAAAAAAACAACCTCGCCGGCGAGCAACCGGAAAAAGCCGCCGAACTTCAGCGCGCGCTGGATGAATACAAGAAAAGCCTGTGGAAAAAATAATGAACTTCCGCGCCAACCCTGTTTTCGCCGTGATGCAAAATATACAGTTCCGCCCCGAGACCGCGCCCTCTTCCCTCTTTCTCCCTGAAGTTACGCGACGCGCAGCGCCTGACCTCGCTACGCGACACGCAGGGCCTGACCTTGCGTCAGGCCGCGACCGCTTCAGTTTTTTCTTTCTCCTTTGGGCGGCGCCGCCGGGGGATAAAGATAAAAATAAAGATAAAAATAAAGATAAAGATAAAGATAAAGATAAAGAGGAAAGAGGAAAGAAGCTGGAGGAGAGAGGGAAAAGACCGGGCGCATGGCCTCACTTTGAAAGGCACCCAAGCGAACCCACCGCGAACGAACGCCAATAAATACCAATAAACACCAATGAGCATGACTATTTCTTATCATGACAATGACCGGAATAAAGGAGAGCTTGATTGCCTCCTGCCATTCGCGTCCATTCGCATGCATTCGCGGTTAAAACGGCGTTTTCAAAACGCCCTTATGAAATCGAAACCCGCCGCCAGACTCATGATACTATCCGCCGCCTTGTGGCTCCCGTTTTCGCCGGCGGCGTCCCAGACCCTCACCGGGGAATGGGCCATCGCCAGCGGCGGCGACATTGTGGAGCAAACGGCGGCGCAAGAACTGAAAAAAGCCCTCGCCGGGCGGCTCGGAAAGGAACCCGCCATCACCCGCGCGCCGGGAAAAGCCCGGATGATTTATATCGGCACGCCCGCGACCAGCCCGGAGATCGCCGCCGAGCACGCGCGCGCCCCGTTTCGCCTGAACCCCTCCGAGCCGGAAAGCTACCACCTCGCCGCGCGCGGCGGGAGCTTGTATATTGCCGGCGCCGGCCCCAAGGGCGCGATGAACGGCGTCTTCCGCTTCCTCGAAAAAAACACGTCCGACATCGGCGCGCTCGACGAGGCGGGAAGCCCCGCCTTCCGCCTGCGCGTCGGCGGGCACATTTACAACCAGTGGCCGCCCTCCTTCTGGAGCCAGGACGAGCAGGCCGCGTATTACGCCAGTCATTATATCAATGTGATCTGGGGCGAGAAATACGAGCCGCCCCTGCCCCGCGACGTGCGCCGCCGCTACGGGCTTGGCGTCATGATGGAGGTGCGTTTCCCGCCGGAAAAAGGCCCCTGGATGGACAGGGCCGAAAACGCCCCGGCTGTTTATATCAATCCGAAAAACAACAACAGGCGCGGCATCAGCCCGTTCGACGCCAAAGGCCGCGAGGCCTACGCGCAACGCTACCGCGAGGCGTTGAAGGAAAACCCCGACGTGAAGGTGCTCTACGGCACGTTCGCGGATTACAATATCATCCCGTCCGAGGCCTTCGTGAATATAAAGACGGGCCGGCCCTACGGACATTCGCGCGCCGACGGCATCAAGGAAATCCTCGCCATCATGAAGGAGGTCATAGGCGACCGCGACATCCAGCCGGCGGTCTGGCTCTGGCACGCGTTTTTTGGCGACCCCGAGGGGGAAAAGGCGTTCATGCTCGAAATGGCGCAAGAGGGAGTCGCCGTGATCTTCAACGAGGCAGGCAACAACGACTGCTGGCTCCTCTGCCGCGATAATTTCACGCCCGCCGCCGTCAGGACGGACGGGCGGGGCGCGACCCTCTACGGCGAGCATTACCTGCCGCTGGTCTCCGCGGGCGGCGCGTGCGAAAGCACCAACCCCGTCATCGCCATGCCGCTGCCCGCCGTCGCCGCATACAAACTCGCGCGGCTGGCGGACATCGACGCGAAAAACTTCATCCTCTGGTGGGCCGGGCTTGAAGGCTGGGTTTACCAGCCCAACGCCGAGGTCATCGCGCACATGACATGGGAGCCGCGCGCGTTTGATATAAAAAATCCCGCGCCGCTCGATCCCGTGACCGGCGAGCCGCTGCTCCGGCGCATCGCGGAGCGCGACTTCGGCGCCGTCCTGGCCCCGCGCGTGCTGGAGTTCTGGCAGGCGTTTGACCGCGCCGTCGTCTGGAACCGCGCCGCCTACGCGAAGGATTTCCAGCCGGGCGACACCGGCCTGCACATCATGGACTGGTATCAGCGCATGGGCATTTTCACCGAATACTCGGCGTTCGGCGGGCCGTATCATCTGCCGCTGGTCCCGGACGTGCTGGCCGAACGCAAGGAGGCCCAAAACGCGAAAGCGTGGATGCACAAGCCGGGCGTCGCCGAAAATTATAAAACCGTCCTCGCGGAACTCGACGCCGCCATCGGCAAAATCGACGACCTCTGCAAAACCGCCGCTCCCGGCGCCGTCGCCTCGCGCCTCAACGACATGCGCCGCTGGGCCGACCTCTACCGCCGCCTGCTCACGACCCAGTATCATTTCAACCGCGCCGCCACCGCCATGCTCGCCGCCGGCGCCGCCCCCGGCGCCGCGCCGCCCCGCCAGCCCCTCGCGCCCATCAGCGACATCGCCCGCGACGAAATCGACAACGCCACGAAACTGATCGCGCTGCTGCGGGACTTTTATCCCGAGGTGAACATCACCTACAACGGCGGCGAAGTGTGGCGCAAACACGCCCCGCGCCGCCGCGACGAAGAAATCCAGCTCCTGCAAACAAAAATCGACGCCATGCGCGACTGGCTCGAATCCGGGCGGCGCCCGAATCTGGCCTTGAAAAAACGCGCGGTCGGCTCCTCGAAAGAAGCGGAGACACTCGCCGCGGCCAACGCCGTCGATGGCGACGGCAAGACCCGCTGGTCGTCCGCCTACAGCGACGCCCAATGGCTCGAAGTGGACCTGGGCGCGGTGCACCCGCTCACCCGCGTCAACATCGGCTGGCTGAAAGCCTACGCGAAAAGCTACGAAATCCGGGTCGCCACCAACGGGAAAGACTGGCGGACCGTCTGGCGGACCGACACCGGACGGGAAGGCCGCGCCACCATCGCCCTGCCCGCCGGCACGCACGCGCGGCAAGTGCGCATCGTCATGAAAAAACGCGGCAGCCCCTGGGGCTACTCGATCAACGAATTCGAAGTCCATTGAACGCATGAAACTCCGCCTCCCCACGCCCGCGGCCTGGCCCCGGATGCTGGCCGGAAAATTCCCCCTCCTCGGCGAACTGCGAGACTACGACCGGGGCGCGTTTCGCGCCGACACCCTCGCCGGCCTCACCATCGCGCTCGTGTCGCTGCCGCAAGTGATCGGCTTCGCGCTCATCTCCGGGCTGCCGCCGGGCGTGGTCATCGCGGGCGTGATGGTCGCCGGGGTCGTCGCCGCGCTCTTCTGCTCGTCGCGCCACACCGTCATCGGCCCGACCAACACCACCTCGATCTTCATCGCCATCGTCGTGGCGGGCGGCGTCGCGCCCGCGCTCAACCCCGTGCAGACCGCGGTGCTCCTGGCGTTTCTGGCCGGCGCCATCCAACTCGCCGCGGCGGTGGCGCGCGCGGGCAAAATCACGCAATTCATCTCGCGCTCCGTCATCCTCGGCTACGGCACCGGCGCGGCGGTGCTCATCCTCGCGGGCCAGCTGCCGGTGTTCCGTGGCGTGCGCGTCGAGCACGGCAAACCCTTCGCCATCGTCATGCGCGCCGCCGCCGAAATGCTTCATGGCCGCGTGAACGCGCCCGCCCTCGCGCTCGGCGCCGGCTCGCTGGCGGTGCTGCTCGCGCTGGGACGCTGGCGCCCGCGCTGGCCGGGCGGCGTCATCACCCTCGCGCTCGCCACCGCCGCCACGCACGCCCTCCGCCTGCACGCGCAAGGCGTGCGCACCGTGGCCGAACTCGGCGGCCTCTCGACCACGATGCCCGTCTTCGACGGCGCGCCGCTCAAAATGCTCTCCGCGCTGCCCGCGCTGGTGAATCCGGCGCTCACGCTCGCGCTCATCGGCATGCTGGAAGCCATTTCCATCGCCAAAAACATCGCCGCGACCACCGGCCAGCGCATCGACCCCAACCAGGAACTCCTCGGCCTCGGCGCGGGCAACCTCGCCGCCAGCCTGTTCGGCGCGATGTCCGGCTCCGGCTCGTTCGTGCGCAGCGCCGTCAACATGCAGACGGGCGGGCGCACGCAAATCGCCGCCATCATCTCCGCGCTCGGCCTCGGCGCGATCCTCTGGGCCATCGCGCCGCTCGCCGCCGCCATCCCGCTGCCGGCGGTCGCCGCGATCCTCCTCCCCGTCGCCGCGCGGATGGTCAACCACCGGCACATCCGCACCGTGTGCCGCGCGACGCATTCCGACACCGCCGTCTTTCTCGTCACCCTCCTCGGCACGCTCCTGCTCAACCTCGACACCGCCATCTACCTGGGCATCGGCGCCTCGCTCGCGCTCTTCCTCATCAAGGCCGCCAGCCCCGCGCTCGTCGAATACGCCATCGGCGACTCGGGCGATTTCGTGGTCGTGGAAAACCCGGTCGCGCGCCCCGAGCCGCAAATTTCCATCGTGCACGTCGAGGGCGATTTGTTTTTCGGCGCCTCGGACCTGTTCCAAGACCACATCCGCGTGCTTGCCGCCGACCCCGGCCTGCGGGTCGTGATTCTGCGGATGAAAAACGCCCGCCACCTCGACGGCTCCACGGTGCTCGCCATCGACCAGCTCAACACCCTGTTGAAGACCACCGGACGCCACCTGCTCATCTCGGGCGTGCACGGCGACGTGGCGGGCGTCCTGAAACGCTCCGGCCTGATCAAACGCATCGGCGAGGAAAACGTGTTCCCCGCCGAGCAAAACCTGACAATGGCCACCAAAAAAGCGCTCCAGCGCGCGCGATCACTCATCGGCGCCGCCGCCGGCGTGCGACTATTCTACGACAAGGCGAGTAGTGAGTAGCGAGTAGTGAGTAGTGAGTAGCGAGTAGTGAGTAGCGAGTAGTGAAAAGTGGTAGCGAGTAGCGAAGAATGAAGGGTGAAGAATGAAGGGACGTGTTCCGGGCAAGGCACGCGCTCCGCCGGGCAGAGCACGCGTCCCGCCGGGCGCACCCCGGACATCTTGGCTTGCGACTCATGTAACGTAAAATTTTCAGGGATAGAGCATTGCTCGTTGGCAGTCCCTTATCCGAGCCGGCCCTGATACCCTTTGCGGTTCCTCGCTATTTTCGATGGCCATGCGCGTGGACGCGCGCTGGCGCAAGGAGGGGCGGCGTCCCGCCGCCCGACGAGGCGCAACGCGCCTCGCCCGTCCGTCCGCTCGCTCACTCACCTCGCCCGTCCGCCGGCAGGCAATCCGAAAACCCGTGTGCGTCCGTCCGCATCCCTGCGAAACGGACGCGGGCTTTGCCCGCGTCGGGCGGCGGGACGCCGCCCCTCCTTGCGCCAGCGCGCCACGATGCAGGCACCGCTTTTCGGTTCATCCATTTCCAACCATTCAAAATAGCGGGGAATCGATTTTGGAGAATAGTTTGAAAACAACAGCGACTCCGGCCTTGCTTCACTTTTGAGCCATCCGTGTCCATGCCTTCGGAAAAGCATCCCTTGAAACTCAAGCCCGCCTTTCGCCCCATGAGCCTGCCCGCGCAACTGGTCGAGGTGCTGCGCGGCGACATCGGGGCGCGGAAACTCGGCCCGGTGCTGCCCGGCGAACGCCAGCTCGC
>JAIRTK010000562.1 GCA_031254955.1 Opitutaceae bacterium | reverse complement strand
ATGACTCCCATCAGGTAGCCCGGCACGCCGGCGTGCAGCGAGAAAAACAACACGCAAACCAGCGTCGCGAGATTCATGGCCTGCCCGGCGAGAATCGCGTTGGGCCGCCGGCGCCACGCGGCCAACCCCTCCGCATGGCCGCGCAAAGATTGCACGACCGGCAAGGTGGCGAGCAGCAACGCGGCGCGCATGGCCAGCGGAATGTCCCCCGGCGGCAGGCTCTGGATGCCGCCGAAATACCACCGCGCCACCGCGGGGATTTGCCCGGCCAGCGGAATGAGCGCCAGCACGCCGCCGGCCACCAGCGCGAAACGGAACATCGCGTGGTCGTTTTTGCCGCGCGGCGGAAAGGCCAGCGTCACCGCCTGCACGCGCAGCGCGGCCATGCCCACCGGATTGATCACGCCGAGGGTGATGTAATGGATCGGCAGCATCCGCGCCGGATCGACGGCGCGCGCGATGAACGCGCCGATCATCAGCCCGGCGACCGTCAGCAACATGCCGCCGAAAGACAGCGGAATCATGAACAACAACTGCGTGCCCGGCCCCGCCGACTGCCCGCCGGCGGACGCGAGACGGCGGATGTGCGGACGCGCCAGCCATTGCGTGAGCAGCAGTTCGAGCAGCACCGGCCCGGTCATGGCCAGCACGCCCATGCGATGCCCCACCCAACCCAGCCGCACGAACAACGGCGCCAGCGCGAGGGTGAGCGCGACGCGCGCGAGCGTGGCCCAGTTGGCCCCGGCGCTGTCGCGCGCGTTGTAAAGCGCGACCAGACTCGTGTTGCGCACGAAAAACAAAACCTGCATCGGGATGCTCAAAAACAGCACCTCGCGCGCGGTCGTGTCCATCGGCGCCGCCAGCCCCAGCATCCCCCGGAAAATGAAACCGTCCACCGGATGCACGCACGCCAGCGCCTGCAAGACGACGAGCACGGCGCACACCCACTGGTTCAGGCGGCGGAACATGCGAAACCCCTCCGCGTCGCGCCCGAACACCATGCCCGTGGTGAGCAAGCCGCTGCCCACCGCGCCGAGCATGAACATCACAGCCTGCCCCTGGGCGAGCGCGGCCATGTCCACCACGCCGTTTTCCCCGTGGGAAACGATGGAGGCGACCAGCGGATAAGTCAGGCTTTGCGAGACCGCCTGAATGACCAAAGGAATATAAAATTTGGCCGCCCGCCACGGCGTATAGTCAGCCTGGGCGTCCGCGGTATTGGATGTTTGCATAAAAGTTCATCTCTTTAAGACCTGTCTCTTGTTTAAAATTCTTCTCTTTTTGCCACGGAGACACGGAAGACACGGAGCGCGGAGGAAGTTTTTTCAGAGGAAACCTTCCCCCTCACGGCTCCGTGTCCTCCAAGTCTCCGCAGGCAAATCCATCTTCCCGGCCCTTCAAAATGGCGAGGTTTTAATTCTACTTTGTTAAGCACTGAGGTTAAGCGGCACCCCGTCGGCAAGTCCCGGAGGGACGGCCAGCAACTCCTGTTTTCAGCCCCGATGGAGTGGCGGCTATTAGCCGTATGTGACGCTGCTCCGGCCCGCCTTGCTCACCGTCCCCGCCCCGGAGGGGTGGCCAGTATTTGGCCCTCCCTCCGGGGCTTGCCACCGGGACGCCGCTTAACATCAAGGTTCAACAAAGAAGCATGAGAGTCTTTTCCGTTTACGCTGACGCATGCCCAAGCCTGACGTAACGCAGACTTCCAAGTCTGCTTGGCTTGGGCGGCGCGAAGCGCTGTCGGGCAAGTCTGGAAACCTGCGTTACGAAAAGCCGGACCTCGCGGCAGCATAAACGAAAAAGACTCTGAATCATTAATAATTACAGCCACCGCACCCCATCTTCGCGTCCTTTGCACCTTGTCTAGCCGCTCGGCTGCGCTGTGTGGAATGGTGAGAATAAATTTTATAAACTCCCTTTACCGGTCTGTTTTGGCACAAAAAACACGCGGTGCTGAATGGCACTAAGTTAAGCCAGATTTGTTTCGTAACCCGTTCATCCATCGTTCGACTTTTAACGACAATCGCCCTTAACTCAGCGCCATTCCACGCGAAGCTTTTAACAACCTCTCTTCGCCTCGACCCCTCGCACCCTTTCGGCGTCTCCGTGGCGGACAAGACTTGCGCAGGGTTCCCCTGTGATGAAACCGCCTCCGCGTCCCTTGCGTCTTGGTGCTGGAAAACAACCCGCAAACACACAACCAGTAAACACATAACCGCCCCCCACTCTCTCTCCCGACATGCACGCAAATCCCGACCATAAAAACCCCGCCGCGCTTAGCCTCACCGCCGCGTTGGGCCTCGCCGCCTCCCTGCCCCTTTCCCTCACTATCGCCGCCGCTCCCGCCGCCTCTGCCGTCACCGCCGCGCCCGGCGGCACCCTCACGCGGACCGGCGCCACCGCCGCCCCGCGCCACCGTGTCACCGCATGGAAGCGCATCGGTGCCCCGCGCAATGAGACTCCCTTTGCGCCCTCCGCCATTTCTAATGAAAAACGGACCCTGTGCTGTTTTGAACGGCTGTTTCGTTTTGGACTTATCCCCAATTAATGCCTTTTCGGTTTATTATGTCGCCAACACAAGAGGACCGGCGCGGGAGCGCCTGTAGGGAGGCCTCTCCGAGGCCTCCGCGAGAGCGTTACGATTTCCTCATGAAAATTCAAACCGTCAGCCCCGTCCGGCGGAGGCCTCGGAGAGGCCTCCCTACCGGGGATCCCGCGCCAAAGGAGCGTTTCCCATGCGACAGAATAACCGGACAATGACCTCAGCGAATAAAAAGAAAGATTCAGGAAAGAGCGGTTCGGGGCGCGGGGGCGGTTATTGGCTCCAGTCGAGCATGCGCTGGATGGGGGCGAGCGCGGCGGCGCGGATGTCCTCGGGCAACGCAATCGCGGGCGACAGGGTCTTGAGCGCGTCGCGGACTTTCTCGAT
>JAIRTK010000499.1 GCA_031254955.1 Opitutaceae bacterium | reverse complement strand
GCCCTACCTGAAGGGTGTTTTTTGTCTGCTAAGGGTTTTATATCCATTTCCAATGAGAATTACTCTTTTGCAGGGGCGTCGCTTGCGACGCCCGGCTTGATAATCGTGCACCAGCAACGGGCTTCGCAAGCGAAGCCCCTACATGGCTCTGCTTCTAAAGTGTAGTTTTCACTGGGAAAGGGTATTAATTCCCTCTTTCCGCCTCTTCGCATCCTTTCATGCCCCTTCGCTCGGCACGCGTCTTTTCGCGCTTCTTCGCGGTTAAAAATGTATTTTTAGAAGTTTCCATCGGCTATGAATCCCCAGGCAGTCGTCGTCCGTAAGAGGCGGAACTTTTCTTTGCGCTTTTGGCGCGAAGGGTTATCGCGGACGGGATGAAAGTAATGGTTCTTTGCTCCGGCGGGATGGACTCGGTCGTGGCGTTGCATTGGGCGCGGCGCGAGCACGAGGTCGCGGCGGCGGTGAGCTTCGACTACGGCGCGAAGCACAACGCACGGGAACTGCCCTTGGCGGCGGAGCAGGCGGCGCTCGTCGGCGCGCGGCACGTGGTCATTCCGTTGCGGTTCATGGACGGGCTGTTTGAGTCGGCTTTGCTGTCGTCCGGCGGCGAGATTCCCTCGGGACATTACGAGGAGGAAACCATGAAGCAAACCGTCGTGCCGTTCCGCAACGCCATCATGCTGTCGGTCGCCACCGGACTGGCCGAGAGCTTGGGCGCGGAAGGGCTGGTCATCGCGGCGCACGGCGGCGACCATGCGGTCTATCCGGATTGCCGCGAGGATTTCATGCAGGCGATGGGCGATGCGATGCGGCTGGGCACTTATGCCGGGGTGCGGCTGCTGCGTCCGTTCATCGCGATGAAAAAGGCCCGGATCGCCGCCGAGGGCGCGCGGCTGGGCGTGGACTTTGCGCGCACTTGGTCATGCTACAAGGGCGGCGCGGTGCACTGCGGGCGTTGCGGCACATGCGTCGAGCGTCGCGAGGCGTTCATCGAGGCGGGTGTGCCCGACCCGACGGTGTATCTGGACAATGGTCCGCTGCCGGCGAAGCCGTGAGCATTCCCGCCGTCCCTGTCTTTCCTCCCTCTGCCTCTCCTCTTTATTCTTTCTCTTTCCTCTTTATACCCTTTGCGAATGAAAATCCCCCTTCAGGTAGGGCGAGGAGGTCCGCCGGGCTGTGGGAAGCGCTCGCGGCTCGGCGGGGCGTCTCGCCTTGTCTGAAGGGGGATTTTTGATTGCAATGGGTATGTGGTCTCTGGCGGAGGTTTTGATCATGGGGTTTTTGGAGTTGATGCTTTCGGTGGTGGTGTTGGCGAGACGGGGGGGGGATGCAGTTGAGCAAGTCCGGCAGATGGTCAGCGAGCATGGCGGCGACTTTTTGGGTCGGCGCGGCTTGCAAAAAGAAAAAGGCGGAATGCTTCGGGTGCATTCCGCCTTGAAAGTCAGGGAGAGGGGGCTTCTCCTTGCGGGGCTTCTCCTTGCGGGGCAAAATCAGAGCTTGGCGGCGATGATTTTGGCGAGGTCAACGACGCGGTTGGAATAGCCCCATTCGTTGTCATACCAGCTCACGAGTTTGAAGAAGTTCGGGTTCAGTTCGATGGAGGAGCCGGCGTCGAAGATCGAGGAGAGTTTGTCGTGGATGAAGTCGGAGGAGACGACTTCGTCCTCGGTGTAGCCGAGAATGCCTTTCAGGTAGGTTTCCCCGGCCTTTTTGATGGCGGCTTTGATTTCCGCGAGGGAGGTGGGTTTGACGGTTTTCACGGTGAGGTCAACGACGGAGACGGTCGGGGTCGGCACGCGGAGGGACATGCCGGTGAGTTTGCCTTTGACTTCGGGGAGCACGAGGGCGACGGCCTTGGCGGCGCCGGTCGTGGAGGGGATGATGTTGATGGCGGCGGAGCGGCCTCCTTTCCAGTCTTTCCGGGAGGGGCCGTCCACGGTTTTTTGCGTGGCGGTGTAGGAGTGGACGGTGGTCATGAGGCCTTCGGCGACGCCGAAGCCTTCTTTGAGGAGCACGTGGACGAGCGGCGCGAGGCAGTTCGTGGTGCAGGAGGCGTTGGAGATGATGTTGTGTTTCGAGGGGTCGAGTTTGTCGTCGTTGACGCCGAGGACGACGGTGATGTCTTCGCCTTTCGCGGGGGCGGATATGATGACTTTTTTCGCGCCGGCTTCGATGTGGCCTTTGGCTTTTTCGGCGGCGGTGAAGAGGCCGGTGGATTCGATGACGAGTTGGACGCCCAGTTTGGCCCAGGGAAGCTCGGCGGGGGTCTTGGCGGAGACGACGAGGATGTCTTTGCCGTTGACCACGAGCACGTCGTCGTCCGTCTTGTCGGGGGACGATTTTTTGGAGGCGACGGTGCCTTGGAATTTGCCCTGCGTGGAGTCATACTTCAGCAGGTAGGCGAGATTGTTGGCGGGGACGATGTCTCCGACGGCGACGACGTCGAACGTGGTGCCGAGAAGGCCCTGTTCAACGAGGGCGCGGAATACGAGGCGGCCGATGCGGCCGAAACCATTGATAGCGACTTTGACTGCCATAAGAGCTCCGATGTGTGGGTTATCTGCTGTGTTGTGATTTGGTGAGCCGTGCCGGGAGGCGCGGAAGGGGGACAAAAAGCCCGCGCCGCGCGATTGGCAAGGGTTTTACCGTGAGAAATCCGGGGGGGCGGGTGGATTTTGGTTAAATTTGCGTGAGGGCGGCGGTTTTTTCGTCGCTTGGCCGCGTCGGTTTCATCGCTTGGCCCGCGGCGGTTTCGCCATGGGGCCGCGGCGGTTTCATCGCACGATCGACAGGCCGGCGCGAATCGTCTCGGAGCGTTTGTTGTAGTGCAGCAGGCTTTCGCCGTGGCCGTTCCAATACTGCACGAGGAGGTAGGCGGCGAAGTTGTTAAAAAACACGTCGAGCGGGTAGGTCACATCCACTTGCACCGAGCCTTTGCGGAAGCCTTGCCCGGCGCGGGCCAGCACGGAGATGCCGAGGTTGTCGTTTTTGCCAAACACCGCGCGCAATTCGCCAAAGCCGCGGTAGTCGTCGATGTTCTTGTTGTCGCTCGCGCCGCCGATGTAGGTCCAGACGCAGGGCGCGAGGATGAGGTTCCAGCCATTGAGCCTGCCTAGGGCAAAGGTCGCCCGCGCCGACGCGATGTTGAGGCTGCGGGAGCTGTCTCCGTCGCGGCCATTCGACTCGTGCCCGATGCCCGCCTGCCAGCCGATCCAGGTGAAGGGGCCTGTCGTTTTTTTCGCGGGCGCGAACGACGCGAAGAACAGTTCCGGCATGTAGCTCGTGTCGTAAAAGGGGGACGAGTCTCCGTCGATGTCCCATAGCGAGCGTTGGGTGTAGGCGAAACGCAGGCCTTTGAGGAGCGGATACTCTTTCGCCAGCCAGCCGTCGTTGGCCAGCATTTGGTATTTGAAGCTGAATTGGAATTTCGCCGCGGGCGCGTCAGGGCCGTAGATGAAATACACCGAGTCGTGGGTGGAAAAGTTGTCCAGGAACGAGCGTTTCCATTTCGACGTGACCGGCTGCGGCACGAGGTTGCTGAGCGGCGCCGCCGGCACGAGGGGCGCGACCGCCTCCGTGCCGGGGGCGGCGGCGGGGGCGGCGGGGGTCGCGGCGGAGGTCGCGGGGGCGGGGGCGGTGCCGCGCGGAGCCGTCCGTCCCGGAGTCTCCGCCCCGGCGGCGGGGGGCTGGACGGCGGATGCCTCCGCCTCGCGCACATCGAGCACCGCGCGCATGAGGGCGGGTTGCTGGATGGTGAGCACGAGCCGCCCGAGCGCGCCGGTCGGGACGGGAAACACATATGTGAGCGATTCATAGCCGCGCGCCGGCACGCTGGAGGCCGGCTCCGGGGCCTCGACCAGCCTCAATGTCACCGGCCACGGGCCGCCGCGCGCGGCGGTGAGTTCGCCCTGCAGCGTCTCGGGTCTGTCATGCGGCGAGGCGTGGTCCGCGGTGTTGAGCGCCACCAGATTCAGGGCCGCCTCTTGTCCCGCCACCAAAGGCTCGCCCGGCGCCAGCAAACCGAGCACGATTTCCTGTCCGAAACCGAGGGCTGCGCCGGCCAGCAGCAACAATCCGATGGCTGTTTTTTTCATAATACAGGGATAAGCATGCCGCCGCATATCGCAAGTGCAAGTGCATGGCATCCCCCCTCCTTATCGTTCTTCGTTCCTCGTTCTCGTTCTCTTTTTCTTCTTCTTTATCTTTCTCTTCCTCTTTCCTCGTTCTCGTTCTCGTTCTCTTTCTCGTTCTCTTTCTCTTTCCTCTTTATCTTTCTCTTTATCTTTCCTCTTTCTTTTTTCTTCTTTCCTCTTTCTTTTTCCTCCCCTCGTGCGGTGCCGCCGTGGGCAAAAGATAAAGATAAAGAAAGAGATAAAGAGGGGAAATAAGAGCGTCTTCCAAGAGCGGCTTCCAGGAGCGTCTAACAAAAGAAGGCTTGACCGAAGAGACACAGCGGACACGGAGGCGCGCGGCGGCGGATGTAGGGGCTTCGCTTGCGAAGCCCGGATGTAGGGAAGCCCGGATGTAGGGGCTTCGTAAGCGAAGCCGGTCGAGGAATGAGGGCGAAGCCGAGGTCGCGAGCGTGTTTGCGAAGGCTGTCTTCACGGCGTTTTTGGCAGGCGGTTTCGTTGTGGGCAAAGGAGGAGGCGGCGCAGGGTTGTCGGGATTTAAGCAGGTGGAAGATAATGCGGGCGAGTTTATGGGCGGAGGCGGTGATAGCCTTGGGGGCGCCCGGTCGAGTCCGCCTGC
>JAIRTK010000494.1 GCA_031254955.1 Opitutaceae bacterium | reverse complement strand
CCTTCAGGGCTTGTTTTCAAACCCACCGCAAACCGTGGGTTCCTCGCTGCGCTCGTCACCCACGGCTAAACGCCTCCGCCCCTCCGGGGCTGAAATCCCCGGCACCGCGCCACGCGCCGCGCCCGTTGGGCCTGACATCGCGTCTGGCCGCGACCGCGTGTCAGGCCGCATCGCCAACCCCGGCCTGACACAAGGTCGCGCCCTGCCATCGCCGCCGCCGCCATCCCCGGCAGGCTCTCAGGCCGCGCTGCCGCATCTCCGGGACTGTGGGCACCAGACACTGCCGCCCCTCCACGGCGGCGCGTTGCGAAATCCATTCAAAAGAGCGAAGAGCCGCTTTGGGAAACCTGCCTTGTCGCCCCCCTCCACACAGTCCGTCCCTCACTCCGCCCCTCATTCCGCCGTCTTTTTCACCGCGTTTTCTTTCGCCACGTTTTCCTTCACCGCATTTTCCTTCACCGCCTTCGCGTGCGCCGCCTTCGCGTGCGCCTTGATGGCGGCGTCGATTCTGGCGCGTTCCTTTTTGCTCATGCGGTCGATGAACAGCACGCCGTTCAGGTGATCCGTCTCATGCTGGATGCAACGCGCGAGGAGGCCGTTGCAGACCAGCGTGTGCGGCACGCCTTGGGCGTCCTGAAACATCGCGGTGATTTCGGCGGGGCGCTCCACCCCGCCGCGGATTTTCCCGAACGACAGACAACCCTCCGAATCCGTCTCCGAGCCGGCGGCGGCGTGTTTCTTGATCACCGGATTGGCGATCATCATCGGCATGAACAGCTCCAGCGGCGGATGGCTGCCGTCGAGTTCCCAGTCAAAATCCGGGTCGGCGCGCGACACATCCACCACGCAAAACTGGAGGGCGCGCCCGATTTGTTGCGCGGCCAAGCCGATGCCGTTGGCGGCGTTCATGGTCTCGACCATGGCGCGCCCGAGCCGCGCAAGCTCGTGGCCGAACACGGTGATATTCGCCCCCTTTTTTCTTAAAACCGGGTCATTGTATTGAACAATTGGCAGCAGCATGGGTCGAGTCATCCGATTGCGAATCGTGGGTTTGCCACCGCCCCCCCGCAATCCCTATTCTCCGCCTTTTCCAATGTCCACCACCCGCGCCACGCGCGCAAAAAAACGCAATCCGCTCATCGGCGCGGTCTGGCTTGCCGCCGGACTGCTCCTCATCGCGTGCGCGTGGATGACCCCCGTCAACCTGAAATCCCTCACCCCCGCGCTCCTCCGCGAAGCCGGGCGCGGCACGCCGACCGTCGCCGACTACGGACGCCAACGCATCGAATCGGAAAAACTCGGCTCCGCCCAACTCGTCCTCGCCGCCGCCCGCCTCGTGGACGACCCCGGCGCCGACACGCTGGCGCACAGCATCCGAAATGTGGAGACCCGCCGCCCCGAATGGGTGCCATGGGGCGGCTGGGACCCGTTTCTCGACCCGCTCTTCAACCTCAAGGAAAACACCGGCCACGCCGCCTCCACGCCCGTGCTCGAATTTTTCATCACGCAAAAAGCCCGCCACGCGCTCCTCCTCTTCCTTTCCGGCTCGCGCTCGCTCGGCGTGCACTCCGTCCTCCAGACCCGCGAAATCCAAGGCACCACCCGCTTCGTCCCCGCCACGCACCCCGGCGGCCAGTCGCTCGACGCGGTCATCCTCCTCGCCGCGCTCCTCTACCAATCGGAAAACCTCTCCGGCCCGCTCCAACGCGAACTCCGCAACCTCGCCGAAGCCGCCATCGCGCAAAAACAAATCGGCCTGCTTGAAGACTTCTACATCGACCTCCTCTCGCTCGGCAAACGCCTCAACTGGATGCAACTCGCCGAACTGCTCCGCGTAAGCGGCAGCGCCCGCACCGTCGGCGAATTTGCCCAACTCGCCCGCGTCGCCTCCGACGACCTCCCGCTCATCTACACCGCCGCGCTCTTCACCGGCTCGGCCGACACCGTCGCCGACTACCTCATGCGCTACGGCAAAACCGGCCTCGCCGACCTCCGCCTCGCGCTGACCGACGGCGAAGGCGCCGCGCGCCTCCTCCTCGCCCGCCAAATCCCCGTCAACCACGCCGCCGGCCCCGTCCTCGACCCCGCCGCCACCCTCGCGCTCGTCCACCCGCAAATCATGCTCGCCGCGAAATACCTCGCATTTCTCCTCGGCGCCTTCTGCCTCTTCCACGCCCTCGAACACCTGCTCGCCGCCGCCAGCCCCGCCACCCCGCCACTCCGCGCCCGCAGCGGCATCCTCGCCGCGATGATCGGCGCCCTCCTCGTCCTCGCCACCGAACCCTTCCTTGTCAAAGCCGCCCCGCCATCCGAATTTAAACTCAAACTCCTCCTCCCCGTCCTCTCCGACACACCCATTTCACCCGCCAGACTCGAATCAGCAACACCACCCACCATGGACTCAGCCACCCTCCTCTCCATCGGCGTCTTCGCCTTCCTCCAAGTCGCGATGTATCTCATCTGCCTCTTCAAAATACGCGGCATCGAACGCCAACCCGTCGCCCCGCAACTCAAACTCCGCCTCATGGAAAACGAAGAAAACCTCTTCGACGGCGGACTCTACATCGGCATCGCCGGCACCGCCACCGCCCTCCTCCTCCAAGTGATGAAAGTGATCGATGCCAACCTCCTCGCCGCCTATTCCTCCAACCTCTTCGGCATCCTCTGCGTCGCCATCGTGAAAATCCGCCACGTCCGCAACGCCAAACGCCGCCTCATCCTCGAATCGCAAACCCCCGCCCCCCCCCGC
>JAIRTK010000471.1 GCA_031254955.1 Opitutaceae bacterium | reverse complement strand
CGCCGCCCCCCGCCCCCCGCCCCCCGCCCCATGCCCCATCAAAAGACGCCGCCCCCGCCGCCACCGAACTGCGCGGCTACCACAAACCCATCATGCTCGCCGGCGGCCTCGGCAACATTCGCGCCGGCCACATCCGCAAAGGCGCCATCCACCCCGGCGACCACCTCATCGTGCTCGGCGGCCCCGCCATGCTCATCGGCCTCGGCGGCGGCGCCGCCAGCTCCATGACCAGCGGCTCCGGCCAGGCCGACCTCGATTTCGCCAGCGTCCAACGCGACAACCCCGAAATGCAACGCCGCTGCCAGGAAGTCATCGACCGCTGCTGGGCGCTCGGCGACGCAAACCCCATCAGCTTCATCCACGACGTCGGCGCCGGCGGCCTCTCCAACGCCCTCCCCGAACTCGTCAACGACGGCGGCCTCGGCGGACGCTTCGACCTCCGCAAAATCCCCAACGACGAACCCCGCATGACCCCGCTCGAAATCTGGTGCAACGAATCCCAAGAACGCTACGTCCTCGCCGTCCCCCCCGACCGCATCGCAACCTTCCGGCAACTCTGCGCGCGCGAACGCTGCCCCTACGCCATCGTCGGCCAGGCCACCGCCGAAAAACACCTCCACCTCCAAGACCCCCACTTCAAAAACACCCCCATCGACCTGCCCCTCGAAATCCTCCTCGGCAAACCCCCGCGCATGCACCGCCGCGAAACCACCCTCGCCCGCCCCCTCGCCCCCCTCGACCCCGCCGGCATCACCCTCGCCGAAGCCGCCCGCCGCGTCCTCGCGCACCCCGCCGTCGCCGACAAAACCTTCCTCATCACCATCGGCGACCGCACCGTCACCGGCCTCGTCTCCCGCGACCAACTGGTCGGCCCCTGGCAAGTCCCCGTGGCCGACTGCGCCGTCACCGCCACCGCCTACGACGTTTACACCGGCGAAGCCATGTCCATGGGCGAACGCACCCCCGTCGCCATCAACGACGCCGCCGCCTCCGCCCGCCTCGCCGTCGGCGAAGCGCTCACCAACCTCGCCGCCGCCCGCATCCCCGACCTCGGACGCGTCAACCTCTCCGCCAACTGGATGGCCGCCCCCGCGCACCCCGGCGACGCCGCCGACCTCTACGCCGCCGTCCACGCCATCGGCATGGAACTCTGCCCCGCCCTCGGCATCACCATCCCCGTCGGCAAAGACTCCATGAGCATGTCCACCGTCTGGGAAACCGGCGAAACGCGAAACACGGAACACGGAACACCGGAAACCACGCCGCGCGCTGCCGGACGAAACGACAGACCAGCCACGCGCAACACGGAAGAAAAACACACACCGACCGCAGCCCCCGGCAAACCCCACACCCCGCAACCCGCCCCCCACACCCCTGGCCCCGAACCCCACGCCCCGCAACCCACGCCTCACCCCCCGCAACCCGCACCACACACCCCGCACCTCAAACGCATCACCGCGCCCGTCTCGCTCATCATCTCCGCCTTCGCCCCCGTCGCCGACATCCGAAAAACCCTCACCCCCCAACTCCTCCGCCCCACCGACCCCGACACCGCCGGCCACCCCATCGGCCCCACCCAACTCCTCCTCATCGACCTCGGACGCGACAAAAACCGCCTCGGCGGCTCCATCCTCGCGCAAGTGTATACACAAACCGGAGACCTCCCCCCCGACGTGGACGACGCCGCCGACCTGAAAGCCTTCTGGACCGCCATCCAGACCCTGAACGAACAAGGCAAACTCCTCGCCTACCACGACCGCAGCGACGGCGGCCTCTTCGCCGCCGCCGCCGAAATGGCCTTCGCCGGCAACACCGGCCTCGACCTCCACCTCCCCGCCACGGACGAAACCACGCCCGCGCCGCGCCGCGCCCCCCACCCCCCGACATCCCCCCTGGCCCGCCTCTTCTCCGAAGAACTCGGCGCCCTCATCCAAATCCGCGACGCCGACCACGACACCGTTCTCGCGACCCTCCGCGCCCACCGCCTCGACACCGCGACCCGACGCATCGGAAAACTCAACCCCGACCACCAATTCCGCATCACCCATCCGACCGCCACCGGCGACGCCACGCTCTACGCCGAAGACCTCCACACCCTCCGCGCCATCTGGAGCGACACCACCCGCCGCATCGCCACCCTTCGCGACAACCCCGCGTGCGCCGAATCCGAATACCAACTCAAACTCGACCCCGCCAACCCCGGCATCACCCCCAAAATCACCTTCGACTACGCCCCCCCCGCTCCGCAATCCACCCACCGCCCACCGCCCACCGCCCACCGCCGCCCCGCCATCGCCATCCTCCGCGAACAAGGCGTGAACGGCCAGACCGAAATGGCCGCCGCCTTCACCCGCGCCGGCTTCCGGGCCGTCGATGTCCACATGACCGACATACTCGACGGACGCATCCGCCTGCGCGACTTTCGCGGCCTCGCCGCCTGCGGCGGCTTCAGCTACGGCGACGTTCTCGGTGCCGGCGAAGGCTGGGCCAAAAGCATCCTGTTCAACCCCCGCGCCCGCGACGAATTTGCCGCCTACTTCGCCCGCCCCGACACCTTTGCCCTCGGCGTATGCAACGGCTGCCAGATGATGAGCAACCTCCACGAAATCATTCCCGGCGCCGAAGCCTGGCCCCGTTTCGTCCAGAACCAATCCGAACGCTTCGAAGCCCGGGTCTGCTCGCTGCTCATCGAAAAAAGCCCCAGCGTCCTCTTCCACGGCATGGAAGGCGCCGTCCTCCCCATCGCCGTCGCCCACGGCGAAGGCCGCGCCGAGTTCGCCACCGCCGCCGCCGCCGCCGCCTTCAACGCCTCCGACCTCGTCGCCGCGCGCTACGTGGACAACCACCACCGCGTCACGGAACGCTATCCGCTCAACCCCAACGGCAGCCCGCACGGCATCACCGCGCTCACGACCCGTGACGGACGCGTGACGATCCTGATGCCGCACCCCGAACGAGTTTTCCGCGTGGTGCAACAAAGCTGGAGTCCGCCCCCCTGGCACACCCAAGACGACGCCCCCTGGATGCGCCTCTTCCGCAACGCCCGCGCCTTCGTCGACTGACCCTTTTCCCTCCCCCGACCCGAATGGCACTAAGTTAAGCCAGATTTGTTTCGTAACTCGTTCATCCATCGTTCGATTTTTAACGACAATCGCCCTTGTCTTAGCGCCATTCTCCCCTGACCCCTTTTCCCCTCCCCGCCCTCATGAAAACACACCCGCCCCTACGCCCTCGTCATCATCATCACCCTCGCCGCTGCGCCCCCCCCACTCTTCGCGAAATGGACACTCTCAAAAAGTGTTAACATGTCCGCATGACCTCAGTTACTCACTGCCGTTACGCGGAAGAAGGCACGATGCCAAGTCGTGACACCCCAGTGCGCTCGCGCAAGGATCGGCGGCGTCCCGCCGCCGGACGCGAGCAACGCGAGCGCCCGCCCCACGCAGACCTTTGCGCAACCCAGCCAAGACGTACCTTTCGCGTGGCTCTTCGCAAACGACCTTTCGTGTGGTCTTTCGCCGCCGGACGAGGCCTCGCCCCGTCCGACGGCGAGACACCGTTGCTCCTTGCGCCAGCGCGCCACGATGCAGGCACCGTTTTTCGGTTTATCCATTTCCAACCATTCAAAATAGCGGGGAACCACAACGGGGAACTAATTTTCCGCTTCGTTGCTCTTTCCGATGAGACAGCAAA
>JAIRTK010000414.1 GCA_031254955.1 Opitutaceae bacterium | reverse complement strand
TCTCTTTTGTTTTTATTTTTCGCAACGTTTCGAGAACGAGGGTTCGTCGCTGTTTTCGATGTCTGAAAAAAGCATGATTTTCACCGTTGCATAAAAACCGGTCATTCAAAATAGCGACGAAACAGAACGAGTGACACCATTTGTGAATGGAAAACACCCTTCAGGTAGGGCGAGGCGTCCCGCTGAGCCGTGGGAAGCGCTCGCGGGTCGGCGGGACGCCTCGCCCTACCTTTACCAGCTTCCTTAGTGTGATTTTCATTAGGAAATGGTATGACACCATTTTCTAATGAGATTTATCCTTTCGGAGGGGCGGCCACCGTACCGGTAGGCGTTCCATGAGAAAGGAGTTTGCCACCATCCTCGGCAAGAACGCCCTCAGGCAGGCAGGCTTCGGCCAACGCACCGCCTTCGTCCGCCACCTCCTCGAAACCATCAAAAACATCCCTCATAAGACCGCACTTCCCTTTTGATTGACCGCCTGCCTGCCGTCCGCGTCGGGTGAAATCGGACGGCACGGAGGCCGTCCCTCCAAAAGGATAGGGGCCGCTCAAGTCCAAAACGGGTTCGGAAATGGTATGACAACCTTGGCTGGGGAGGGTAGGGAGGTCTATCCGAGGCCTTCGCTACGACGCCTCGATTTTTCCATGAAATTTTTAGCCGCCAGCCCCGCCCGACGGAGGCCTCGGAGAGGCCTCCCTACCGGCGCTTCCGCGCCAAGGATTTTGCGTTGGCGATGAATGAACCGAAAAGGCTCTAAGTTTGGGGGCAATCGCTTGCTGCTTTTGCTTTTTCGTTCCGGGGCGGCGGCGTTATTTTCCCTGCGCGGTGAATTTCGGGGTGAGGTAGTCGGCGCAACTGTCGAGCGAGGCGAGTTGCTGGTAATCGCTTTCGGGCACCTCGATGCCGTGGCGTTTGCGCAGCTCCATCACGATGTCGAGGAAGTCCATCGAGTCGAGTTGCAACTGGTCGCGCAGGCGCGCGTCGTGTTTCAGGTGGCCGAGGTCTTCGTCGGGCGCGATGTCCGCGATGATTTCGAGCACGGCTTGTTTGCATTCGTCTTTGGTCATGTTGGAAAATTGGGCGGGCTTGGCGGCTTAGGCAACACATCGCTTCACGATCAGCGTCGAGTTGATGCCGAGCATACCGAACGAGTTGTTGAGGATGGCGTCAACGCGTTTCACTGGCAGCGGCTGGTTGAGCACGAGGTTGGGGAGCGCGCATTGCGGGTCGAGCGTGTCCACGTTGATGGTGGGGTGCACGAGGTGGTCGTCGAAGGAGGGCAGGTTGCCCGCGAGTTCGAGCGCGCCGGCGGCGCCCATCGCGTGGCCGATGAAGCTTTTGGTGTTGTTGATGAAGGTGTCGGGGCAGTCCACGAAAACGCGGGCGAGGCCTTGCGCTTCCTGGATGTCGCCGAGCGGGGTGGCGGTGGCGTGGGTGTTGACGATGTGGATGTCGCGCGGCGCGAGGCCGGCGCGGGCGATGGCGCGGGCGACGCATTCGGACTGGCGCGCGGGGTTGGGCAGGACGTAGTCGGAGGCGTCGCTGTTGACGTGGTAGCCGGCGATTTCGCCGTAGATTTTCGCGCCGCGCGCCTGCGCGTCGTCCAGGCGTTCGAGGGTGTAGAGGCAGCCGCCTTCGGAGATGACGATGCCGTTGCGGGCTTTGTCGAAGGGGCGGGAGGCTTTTTTCGGGTCGGGGTGGTGGGCGAGCGCGCCTTGGGACTTGAAGGCGGCGAAGATGCCGAAGGTGCCGATGCTTTCGCTGACGCCGCCGCAGAGGGCGAGGTCCACTTCGCCGAGGCGGAGCATTTGCGCGGCGTGGATGAGGCCGAGGTTGCCCGCGGCGCAGGCGGCGCCGATGGTGTAGGCGGGGCCGGTGATGCCGAGGTTGAGCGAGGTCTCGCCGGCGGGGTTGTTGGCGACGGTGCGGGGGTTGTGGTAGTGCGACCAGTATTTGGTGTCGTAGTTGAATTTGGAGAGGGCGTAGATTTCGTTTTCCGTCTCGACGTTGCCGTGCTCGGTGCAGCCGATGTAGATGCCCGTGCGGTCTTTCGGCATGGTTTCGAGGGCCAGCCCGCTGTCGGCCAACGCCTCGCGGGCGCAGTAGATGGCAATGGAGCCGGCGCGGGTGCCCACGCGCACTTCTTTTTTGCGTTGATGTTTGAGCGGGTCGAAATGGCAGACGCCCGCGATGAGGCGGCCCATGTAGCGCACTTCGTAAGGCTCGACTCCGGCGACGCCATGCAGGAGGTTGTGGCGGAACTCGGCCAGCGAGTTGCCGTTGGGGGCGGTCAGGCCGACGCCTGTGATGACGATGCGAGGGAGTGTCATGGTGCGGATGCTTGGCGAAATGGGAGAGGAAAGTGCTAGCCAAGCACACGGGAAAATCAATACAAGCTTCACCCGCATGAATGTTTTAGTCGTAGGAGGAGCCGGTTATATCGGCAGTCACTGTGTCCGCCAACTCACCGCGGCGGGGCATCGCCCCGTGGTGCTTGACAATCTGGTGTTTGGACACCGGCGGGCGGTCGCGCCCGAGGTGCCGTTTTATGACGTGAATCTCGGCGACGAGGCCGCCGTCGGCAAGATTCTCGTGGACGAGCGGATCGACCTCGTGATGCATTTCGCCGCCTACGCCTATGTGGGCGAGTCGGTGCACGATCCGCTCAAGTATTATTTCAACAACGTCGTGGCCACGCTCGGCCTGCTGCGCGTGATGCTCGCGAAGGGCGTGAAAAAATTCGTCTTCTCCTCGACTTGCGCCACCTACGGCATCCCGGAAAAAATGCCGCTGGTCGAAACCATGCCGCAGGCGCCCATCAATCCCTACGGCCAGACCAAGCTCGATGTGGAAAACGCGCTCAAGGCGCTCGCGCGCGCGCACGGGCTGGGGTTTGCCGCCTTCCGCTATTTCAATGCCGCCGGCGCCGCCGAGGACGGCGTCATCGGCGAGGACCACGATCCCGAGACGCATCTCATCCCGCTCGCCATCGACGCCGCGACCGGCAAGCGCCCGCCGTTGCAGGTTTTCGGCACCGACTACCCGACGCCCGACGGCACCTGCCTGCGCGATTACGTGCACGTGGACGACCTCAGCCGCGCGCACATCGCCGTGTTTGAGAAACTCGAAAAGCCGGGGGCGGCGCTGTTCTACAATCTCGGCACCGGCACGCCGACTTCCGTGCGCGAGGTCATCAACGCGGTCGGGAAGGTGACGGGCAAAAAAGTCCCGCACATCGAAGGCCCGCGCCGCGCCGGCGACCCGCCCGCGCTCTACGCCGATTCGTCGAAGGCGAAGAGCGAACTCGGCTGGAAGGTGAAGTTCGGCACCATCGAGTCCATCGTCGAAACCGCCTGGCGATGGCACTCGGCCAACCCGGACGGGTTCGGGAAGAGGGAATGATTGCCGATTTCCGATTTCCGATTGCGCGCTGCCGCGCGGAGACTGATTGGGGCGACCGATTTCAAGGGGCGACTTTAGTTCGACTTAAATCGAATTAAATCGAATTAAATCGACTCATACCCCTTCCGAATGGACAGGGGCCGCTCAAGTCCAAAACAGGTTCGGTAAATACGTCTGATACCCTTTGCGAATGAAAATCCCCCTAAGGAAGCCGTTAAGGGTAGGGCGAGGCGTCCCGCCGAGCCGGGTGGACCGCTCGCGGGGCGGGGGGGCGCCCCGCCCCCCCCGGAAACGCGTCCGGTGTGGGTGTTTGGATCGGCAAAGGG
>JAIRTK010000402.1 GCA_031254955.1 Opitutaceae bacterium | reverse complement strand
GCGCCCAGCAATACCGCATCCAGCCAACGCGCAGCCTCGCCTCTTCTTTTGCCAAAGAGGCGAGGCTGCGCGTTACCAACCCGTTTAGGTTCACGGGCTCTCTACATAAGCGAGGAACCACCATGCCGAAAGCGTCCGGCGAATCGCGTTTCTTCCCAAAAGGTCCGGGGCGGAGGGCAGGGGAGGCTTGTTATGCCCTTTCTCCATGAGAAATAGATTTTGGCAGGCAGGGCGGTGTCGCGGTTCCGAGCGAAGCGAGAAGCCTGACAGCCGCCGCGGCATTCTTTGGCAAACGGCGGCGGTCTCGGCGAGATCGTCTTACTCTGAAGACATAAGCTTGTCGGGAATGGGTTTTACCTGAAATTGTGCGAGGTGTAGATCTGGCGGCGGCCTTCGAGCGCCCACATTTGCATGAGGGCTTCCACGGAGGGCGCGGGGGTGCGGACTTCCATGATTTTCGCCTTCGGGCCAAGCATGACGTAAATCGACGCGGCAATCGCCGCCAGCACTTCGGGGGCCTCGGCGTCGGCATCGGCTCCGACGGATGCCGGGGCGGGGGCGGTTTGTGCGGGAGCGTCGGCGGGGGCGTCGGGGTGCGTGGCACCGAGCCGGCGTCCGACCAGCGCCACCAGGCCGATAAAGACCGCCACGCCGGCCAGGATGACAAAGAGCGCGAGGCCTTTGTGTCCGAAAAGCACGGGGGGCTGGTTCTGGACGGCGGCAGTGGCGGTCGCGAGGACGGGAAGTGAGAGCAGGAGGTTCATTTTTGTTGTTTGGTTTTGGAAGATCGGAGGGGAGGGCGCAGGGCGGGCGGAGCGGGAGGGGACGGATGGATGGGATGGGTTGGAAGGCGAGTGGCGGGAGGAGCTACCTTTTCGCGGCGGCGGCGGGCGCGGTGTTTGCGGATGCGGCGTTTGCGGCGGCAACGTTTATGGCGGTGGTATTTGTGGCGGCGGCGGTATCCGCAGCGGTGGCGGCGGTGATGTTTGCGGCGGCGGTGTTTGCGATGGAGGTGGTGGCGGTGGCGGCGGCGTTTGCGGTCCAGACGCGTTTGCGGATGCCGAGGGCGATGACGAGCAGGCCGAGGCCGGCGGCGGCGTGGCCGATGGCGGCGACAGGGCCGCGCGCGGATTCCGCGAGGCCGGGCGCAACAAAGCGCGCGGCAAGCCCGCCGGCGAGCGCGAGCACGGTCCCGGCGATCCAGTGCGTCAGGGGAAGCGGCACGCGCGCCGCCGTTTTTTCTGGCGGCGTTTTTCCCTCCGATGCTTTCCCTTTCGATGTTTTTCCCGGTGCTGTTTTTTCCTCCGGCGTTTTTCCCGCCGCCATTTTTTGCGCCGGTGTTTTTTGCGCCAGCGTTTTCCTTGGTGGCATTTTTTCCAGTGCTGTTTTTCCCGCCGGTGTTTTACCCGGCGGCGGGGGCGGCGGGGCGGCGGGGAGCGGGGGTTGCGGTTGTTGGTGCGGCAGGGTCATGGGTGTCGCGGGGCGGCGCGGCGGGCGGGGGCCGGACGGTGTCTTAGTGGGCGGGCTGGATCAGCGAGATATAGATGCCGGTGATGATCGCGGTGGTGATGACGCCGGAGATGTTGGCCCCGAGGGCTTCGGGCAGCACGATGGCGTGGGGGTTGGCTTTGGAGACTTCTTTTTGCGCGACTTTGGCCGTGCTCGGCACGCAACTGACGCCGGCGATGCCGATCACGGGGTTGATTTTGCGTCCGCTGAAGAGGTAGGCGCAGTAGCCGCCGATGATGCCGCCCACGCCGGAGATGAGCAGCGAGAGCACGCCGAGGACGAGTAGCATGACGACTTTCGGGTCGAGGATGGTCGCGGCTTCGCACATGACGCCGAGGAGCACGCCCAGAAAGATGGTCGCGCCGTAGAGGAAGACGTTTTCAATGAGGTTGGAGAAGAATTTCAGGCCGGATTCGCGGATGGCCACGCCGAGGAAGAGCGAGAAGAACAGGGGGGCCGCCGAGGGGAACAGCAGGCAGAGCACCGTGCAGGCCACGACGGCGAAGGCGAGTTTCTCGCCGGAGGTGATTTTCACCGCGGGGCGGGGCGGCAGTTTGATGGCGCGTAATTTTTCCGGGATGAGGGCGCGGATGAGGTAGGGGTAGCCGCCATACACAAGTCCGAGGTAGAGGTAGGCGATGATGGTGATGGGCACGAGGAGTTTCGGGGCCATCTTGAGCGCGCCGAAGAGGACCATGGGGCCGTCCGCGCCGCCGACCAGCGCGATCGCCGCCGCCTCGCCGGGGAGAAATCCGAGGGCGATCGCGATCGGGAAAATGGCGATCGTGCCCAGTTCGCAGAAGAGCGCCATCGTGATGCTGAGGAAGGGGCGCGCGAGCACGAAGCCGATGTCGAGCAGCACGCCGATGCCCATGAACACGAGGCAGGCGATGAGGTTGTTGCTGAAGGCGAGGTTGAAGATCGGCTGGAGATAGTCGATTTGCATGAGGCCGATGAGGCTGTCGGGTTTCTCGACGAGCGGCGACATGAAGAGGGTGCCGTGCATCTTGCCGGCGGCGGCGAGGTCGGCGAGGTGTTGCTGGGCGGCGGGGTCGGCCAGCGGCGCGCTGCCTTGCACGATGTGGTTCGCCGTGGTGGGGTCGAGGAAGAGCACGCCGGCGTTTACGGCGCACATGGCCAGTCCCATCGGGATCATGAGCAGCGGTTCAAGGGTGCCTTTTTTGCCGAGGTAAACGAGCAACATGCCGAGGAAGATCAGGGCGATGCGCATCCAGGCGACGGCGGGAGCGTGCGCGAAGGAATCGAGGAGCGTTGTCAGGCCTTGGAAGATGTCGAGGATGTTCTGGAAGGTCATGGTGGCGTGTCTCGCGGCTTAGTGGTTCTTGAGGAAGATCCGGAGGAGCCGGGAGAGTCCGCTGATGAGCAGCGCGACCAGAATGCCGATGACCGCCGCCACGCCGTAGATGATGAGAGCCTGGACGGTGGCGTCCATGAGGGTTGTTTCCATGTTGTTGTTGGTTTGTTGGTTAAAAAATCAGCGCGATCAATCCCCGGAGGGGTTGGAGCCGTCCTGCCGTTCCGGAGTCTGTCACTGGCGCGAAACAGGCCGGGATGACAAAAAACAATTCCAAGTCTATACCCTGCCACCAAGCGGGATGTTTTTTGAAGGGCAATATAGCCGGCGTCGCAGTAATGAGCGGGTGTTTTGCCGCTTAGAGCCAAAACTAATGGCCGTTTTACGGGATAACCGCGGGCACATGCGGTGGCGGGGTGGTGTGGGGCGGGGCGGAGCTGAAGGTTGGCGGGGTGGAAGGTGGGACGGGGTAGAAGGTGGGACGGGGTGGGCGGGAGGCTGGGTGGGAGGTTGGCGGAGCAGAAGGAGGCGAGGGTGGTGGGTGGTGGTATGTGTGTGGGGGTGGTGTGTGTGATGTGTGCGTGTGTGCGTGTGTGTGGGGGGGGGGAAGGTCCCCGGCATCGCGGGATGCGTCCGAGTGCGATTCAAAGGCGTGTCATCGCCGGAATCTTTCTTCTTTTATTAGATGGGTTCGCCAATCCGGTTTTCGCAGCGATGCAAAGGCAAAGCCCATGAACGACTGGCCGGAGGCGGCAGGGGCAAAGATGTGTGGCAGGGCGGCGGCGGGCGCCTTGGGGCGGCGGCGTCAGAAGCCTTTTATTTTGAAGAGGCTGGAGACGCTTTCGTTGCTGTTGATGCGGATGATGGCGTTGGCGAGGAGGCCGGCGATGCTGAGCACGGTCACGGGCAGGTCTTTCGCTTCGACGGGGGTCGAGTTGGTGGTGATGAGTTCGTCGATGGGGCCGTTGCGGAGGCGTTCGAAGGCGAGGTCGTTGAGCACGCAGTGGCTCACGGCGGCGCGCACGGTGCGCGCTCCGCTGTCGCGCAGCATTTTCGCCGCGGCGACCAGCGTGCCGGCGGTCTCGGTGATGTCGTCCACGAGCAGCACGTCGCAGTCTTTCACTTCCCCGACCACGTTGGTGGCTTCGACGCGCGTGGCGCTGCGGCGTTTTTTGGCGACGAAGCCGAGGCCTGCTCCGAGGATGTCGGCGTAGGCGGCGGCCATTTTAAGTCCGCCCACGTCGGGCGAGCAGACGACGAGGTTGGTTTTGTCGAGTTTGTCGAGGTAGTCGAAGAAGACGGGGGAGGCGTAGAGGTGATCGACGGGGATGTCGAAGAAGCCTTGGATTTGCTGGCTGTGCAGGTCCATGGTGAGCACGCGGTGCGCGCCGGCGGCGCCGAGGAGGTTGGCGACGAGTTTGGCGGTGATGGGTACGCGGGGTTGGTCTTTGCGGTCTTGGCGGGCGTAGCCGTAGAAGGGGATGACGGCGGTGATGCGCGCGGCGGAGGCGCGGCGGGCCGCGTCGATCATGATGAGCAGTTCCATCAGGTGGTGGTTGGTCGGGGGGCAGGTGGACTGGATGAGATAGACATCGTGGCCGCGCACGTTTTCGTCGATTTTCACGAAGCTTTCCCCGTCCGGGAAAGTGGTCACGGTGGCGGCGCCGAGGGGGATGCCGATGTTTCGGCAAATCTCACCGGCGAGCGCGCGGTTGGAGTTTCCTGCAAAGATTTTCAGCCCGGACTTGATGCTCATGGTGGTGTGGGTGGTGTGGATGGGTGGTGGGTGGGTGATGGGTGGTGATGGGTGTGCGGGGCGGGGGTGGGAGGTTGCGGCGGGTCAGGCGTTGGCGGAAGTTTTTTCCGCCGGGAATTTTTTTTCGAGGCGGCTTACGCGTTGGAAGAGTTCAGGGAGGCGTTGGCGGAGGACGTTGATGCGTTGTTCGAGCAGGTAGGGGTTGGCGGGCGAGCCTTTGAGGGTGGCGCCGGGGGCGACGTCGGCGTTCACGCCGGTCTGGGCGGTGATTTTCGCGCCGCGTCCGATGGTGAGATGGCCGGCCACGCCGACTTGCCCGGCGAGGATCGCGTAGTCCTCGATCGTGACGCTGCCGGAGATGCCGGTTTGCGAGCAGATGAGGCAGTGTTTGCCGATGATGACGTTGTGGGCGATCTGGACGAGGTTGTCGATTTTGGTGCCTTGGCCGACCACGGTCTGGCTGAAGCGCGCGCGGTCAATCGTGGTGTTGGCGCCGATTTCCACGTCGTCCTCGATGAGGACGCGTCCGATTTGGGGGACTTTTTCATGGTGGCCGTCGAGCCATTCGTAGCCGAAGCCGTCGGAGCCGATCACGGCGCCGATTTGCAGGCGGACGCGGTTTTTCAAAACGCATTCGGAGGCGACGCGCGCGCCGGGCATCAGGAGGCAGTCGTCGCCGATGGCCGCGCGGGCGCCGACAAATACTTGGGCTTCGAGGTGCGCGCGTTCGCCGATGCTGGCGCCGTCCTCGATGACGCAGAGCGGCCCGATGGTGGCGCTGGCGGCGATGCGCGCGGTGGGCGCGATGAGGGCGCCGGGGTGGATGCCGGGCGCGGGCTTGGGCCGGAGGAGCCGTTCGATGCGGGAGCAGAGTTTCGCGAGGGCGACGGAGGGATTGGCGACGTGGAGGTAAAGCTGTCCGGGGCGCGGCTCGCCGTCGTAATCGAGGGGCAGGATGATGATGGAGGCGGCGCAGGCGGGGACTTCGGTTTTGTATTTGGGGTTGCCGAGGAAGGAGAGGTCGCCGGGGCGGGCGGTGGAGAGCGAGGCGATGTCGCGGATGGTTTCCGTGGTGGCCCCGCGGGCGGTTCCGGCGCCGATGATGGTGGCGATTTCCTGGCTGGTGAATGAAAACTCCATTGTTGGTTGGTTCGTCCGGTCGAGCTTTGGGGATGGCGGGGGGCGTGGCAATCGCGCAAATCGCAAAATGGGTTTCCCGCCATTTTGGTTTGCGGCCTGGTTCTGAAAATGGGCCAACCGGTGTTGCGCGGAGCCGGGATTTCGCGATGGTGATTTGGGCGCGGCGATGGTGGTTTGGGCGCGGCGATGGCGGGCAGGGCATGGTTTTGACTCTCTTTTGTTACTTTGTTAACCAGACTTGTTCGCTGATGTCTTTTTCCCACTCAAGCAGATGATAATGGGCACCTTTTTGGAGTGCGGCGCCGTTAGTAGCGAGTAGTGAGCAGGCTTCGCTCTGCCACTGCGCTCCCTATCAGGCGGCGTCTCTATCCTTTTTTGGGGCGTGGACGTGGCAGGCTTTCTCGCTTCGTTTGGAACTTGTCCGCGATGTCGCGGGCTGGAAAGCCCGCGCTCCTGAGCACGGGCGGGGATGCCCGTGCCACTCAAGCCCACGGGCGAGTCGCCCGTGCCATTCGGCCCGCCGTGTCACTCGGTCCGCAGTGTCTTGCGTTAGCCTCGGTGAATAACCGAGATTACGCGGCGCGGCGGATTTTGCGGGGCCTGATCTTGCGTCAGGCCGCGACCACCAATCCCGGCGCGGCGCAAGGTTGCGCGCTATGTCCGCCGCCGCTTCGCAGGGCTTGGCGCGAGGTCTGGCTCTGCAAAATCCGCCGCGCAATCGCAGTTACTTCGACGCGGACACCAGCCCGGCGGCGGCAGGCGGCGTGTAATCGGTCAGGTGCGCGGTGCCGGTGCCGACTTTTATCGAGATTTCCAGCTTCACGGGCAGGCGGCGCTTGTCTT
>JAIRTK010000389.1 GCA_031254955.1 Opitutaceae bacterium | reverse complement strand
GAGGGTGGATTTTCCCGAGCCGGAGACGCCGGTCACGCAGGTCAGGAGGCCGGCGGGGAAGGCGGCGTCGATGCCGCGAAGGTTGTGCTCGCGGGCCTCGCGCACGGTGAGCCAGCCGGTGGCGGCGGTGGTGGTGGCGGTGGTGGCGTTGGCGTTGGCGGTGGTGGTGGCGGCGTTGGTGGCGGTGGCGGCTGTGGTGGCGGATGGATTGGGGATTGGGGATTGGGGATTGGCGGATTGGGGATTGCGGATTGGCGATGCCGCCGCGCCGGGGTCGCTGGTGGCGGGCGGTTGGGCGGTCTCGCCGAGGCTGCGGACGGCGGGAGGTTGGGCGGTCTCGATGGGGCCACCGCGGACGGCTCGGAGAGCCGTCCCTACCGGCGCTGCCGCGCCATTGGCGGAAATGTTTTTTGTTGGCGTTGGCGGCGGCGTTGGCGGCGGCTTGGTCGGCGCGTTTTTTTCGACGCCGCGCTTGCGCGCGAGGAATGCGCCGGTGAGCGAGACGGCGGGCGGTTGCGCGGCGCATTCGGCGGGCGTGCCTTGGAAGAGGATGCGTCCGCCTTCGACGCCGGCGCCGGGGCCGAGTTCGAGGATTTCGTCGGCGATGCGCAGGGTGTCCTCGTCGTGCTCGACGACGAGCACGGTGTTGCCGCGGTCGCGGAGTTCGCGGAGTTGGGCGAGGAGGCGGGCGTTGTCGGCGGGGTGCAGGCCGATGCTGGGTTCGTCGAGCACGTAGATGACGCCCATGAGGCCCATGCCGAGTTGGGTGGCGAGGCGCACGCGCTGGGCTTCGCCTCCGGAGAGCGTGTCGTAGTCGCGGTCGAGCGTGAGGTAGCCGAGGCCGGTCTGGAGCAGGAAGTGCAGGCGTTGCTCGATGCCCGTGACGATTTCGCGCAGCGCCTCGTTGCCGGCCAGCGCGGCGGAAAGCGCGCGCGCGACGGTGTGCGCGGCGGCGACGTCGAGGGTGAGGAAGCGGGGGAAGGTGAGCGGGGGTGGAAGCGGCGTCCCGTCGCTTCCCAAGCGGCAAGATGCCGCTTCCACGTTTACGAGCACCGCCGCGCTGCGCGTGTTCAGCCGCGCGCCGTGGCACTCGGGGCACTCGCCGCTCACCATGAAGGTCGTCAGGCGGGCGCGGAAGCCGTCGCTGTCGGTCTCGCGCCAGCTTTCGTCGAGCATGGCGAGCACGCCGGGAAAGGGCATGGCGCGCGGCTCGCGCATGCGTTTCAATTTGAAGGCGAAGAGGCGTTCGCCCGCGCCGTGCAGGAGCGTGAGGCGCGCGGCCTCGGGCAGCTCGCCCCAGGGCGCGTCGGCATCGAAAGGGAGCTGCTCGGCGAGTTGTTTGAGGATGGCGTTGTGCTTGATGATGAGATTTTTTCCGCCGATGCGCCACGGTTTGATCGCGCCGCCGCGCACGGATTTCGCCGGGTCGGGCACGACGAGTTCGGGGACGAAGCGCAGTTTCCGCCCGAGGCCGCCGCAGGCCGGGCACGCGCCCTCGGTGTGGTTGAAGGAGAAGTGGCGCGGCGTGAGTTTTTCAAAAACGTCGCCGCATATTTCGCAGGCGAGCGACTGGCTGAGGTTGATTTCGCGCCAGGGCGCGGCGGCGTTTTTTTGCGCGAGCACGATGGCGCGGTCGCGGCCTTCGCGAAAGGCGAGTTCCAGCGAGTCGGCGAGTCGGCTGCGCTGTTCGACGGTGGCGACGAGGCGGTCAATCACCAGATCGACGGCGAGCGCGGCGGCGCCGGCTGTGGTCGGGATGAGTTTGGCGTCGTCGAGGCTTTTGATTTCGCCGGCGCCGCCGTCGGCGGGCGTGAGGCGCACGCGTTGGAAGCCGCGCTGGCGCAGCCGGGGGAGTTCTTCGCGGAGCACGCTGGGCTTCGCGCGCATGAGCGGGGCGAGGAGCATGACGCGCTCGCCGGCGGCGGTGGCGAGGACGCGGGCGACGTTGTCGTCGAGCGAGCGCCGGGTGACGTGGCCGCCGTCGCGCGGGCAGAATGGTTGTCCGTGCAAGGCCCAGAGCAGGCGCGCGTAGTCGGCGATCTCGGTGACGGTGGCGATGGTGCTGCGCGGCGAGCCGCCGCCGGCGCGCTGCTCGATGGCGAGCACGGGCGAGAGGCCGTGGATGAAATCGACGTCGGGGCGCTTGAGTTGTTCGAGCACCTGGCGCGCCTGGGTGGAGAGCGACTCCATGTATTTGCGGTAGCCCTCGGCGTAGATGGTGTCGAAGGCCAGCGACGATTTGCCCGAGCCGCTCGGCCCGGTGAGCACGACGAGTTTCCCGCGCGGGATGCGCACCTCAAGGTTCTTGAGGTTGTGCTCGCGGGCTCCTTTGACGTGGATGTGCGTGGCGGCGGCGGCGGTCATGGTGCGCCGGTGAGTGTCGGCGAAAAAAAACCGCAGGTCAAAACCCGTCCGCAAGGATGGCGGTGGAGGGCGGTGGACAGCGGTGGACGGCGGTGGACGGCGGCGGAGGGCGGACGGGGGCTTCAACGTGAGGCTCTGCGTCCGGTGCTTTTTCGGAGTTTTCCCGGCTCTTTTCCTCGGATTTTTCCCGGTGATTTTCCGGCTCTTTCTTCTTTCCTCTTTATCTTTATCTTTCTTCTTTCTCTTCTGGACGCCAGCGTCGGGGGATAAGGGAGAAAGGAGAAAGAGAAAGAGGAAAGATAAAGATAAAGAGGAAAGAAGAAAGAGGAAAGAGAACCAGAAAGAGGAACGGGAAAGAGAACGAGAACGAGAACGAGGAACGAGAACGATAAAGGGGAAAGAAGAGCGGGGCTTTGGGGGAAAAGGACACCCGCTTCGTCCGTTCAACGCGGCACGCTTAGTTTTCCGGGCGAGGGTTTTTCCCGGCCCTCCCATGCGGTCCTCACCTTTTGCATGTAAACCAGCCAGTCCGGGTCCTTCGCGTCCTCCATGCGGCGGAGCCAGGCATCCACGCTTTCGG
>JAIRTK010000387.1 GCA_031254955.1 Opitutaceae bacterium | reverse complement strand
GGCGCGAGGGCGTGGACCCGGACGGCGAATTGTTTGAGCAAAGGTTCCGCGAATTTCTGGCGGCGGGCGCGCGCACCGAAACCGCCCGGGAGGCGGGCATGGCGTATGCCGCGGCGGCGGGGAAGCGGACGGGGCGGAGTTTCACGCTGACGCCGGAACTGGCCGCGCGCGAGGTGCCGGTGGTGACGGCGAACCAGGGGGCGCTGACCGGCAGGAGCGCAAGGGAACTGAGGGCGCAGGCCAAGGGCGTGGCGCGGGCATGGCTGAACAGGGCAATCGTCAACGAGGACACGGGGGCCGCGATCACGGTCACGCGCAACGGATTGGAACACGGTTTCAGCAATCTGGGCATCCAGCACATACGCACGGTGCCGGCGCTGCCGGAGTTGATTCGCACGGCGGTGCTGGTGGCGAGCGAGCCGCATGTGCCGGAAGGCGCGGATGTGAAGGCGGTGCACCGTTACGCCGGGGCGGTTTCAATCAATGGCGTGCTGCATCGCGTGAAGCTCACCGTGAAGGAGAAGCCCAACGGGCAGATGCTTTACGATCATCAGGCGACGCAAATAGAAGAGCCTGACGGTAAATCTCCAGCGCCGCATCCCGGAGGGAAGTTGGGCAACAGGCCTGCGTCAGGCTCGGTGATCACGCTGGGCGAGCTTTTCCCGGGAGTCAAGCCGGGAGCAGCGTCCGAGTTTGCCGCAATTTTTGCCCAGGGCGATGCATTCGGCGCCGCGCAGCGCAAGCGCGAGAACGGATTGCTGGCGGAGTTGCGCCGCGCCCGGCGGGACAGGGACGCCGCCATGGAGGCGCGCGACGAGGCTGCCGAGGATGCGGCATGGGCGCGCATCAAGCGCATCGAGGGACAGCTTGACTTGCTCGCCCCCGACTGGCGCGAACAGGCGGGCGGGCGAAAGGAGTCCGCCAAACCCAAGTCCGCGCCACGCCATTTGATCGAGCAGGATGACGGGCGCAACCTGCCGCCGGAGGAGGAGCCGGCGCCGGTGGACGCGGAGGGCTGGCCGGTGGAGGACGAGCCGCCGCCGGTGCGCAAGGGCGTGATCGATGAGCTTTACGGACAGACGGCGGTGCGTCCGTCGTGGGCGGAGAGCACGTGGACAGGCGCGCTCAGGGTGCTGCGCGGTTTCAAGGGCGCGCTGCCGGAGTTGCCGACGTTTGCGGGGGCGTGGTGGAACCGGGGGGACCAGTTTTTAAGGGAGCACGGGGCGGCTTTCTACAACCGGGTGAAGGAGGGGTTGTGCCAGCTCAGGAGCGGCGACGATTTTATCCAGAAAACGGCGGAGCAGCAGTTGCAGAAGGTGGTGGCGCCGCTGATGCGGGCCGGCGGGAAATTCGACGCCGACGCCTATGCGCGCTGGCAGAGGCTGAAGACGCGGGCGCGCAAGCTGCGCGGTGAGCGCAAGCCGGTGCCGGGCGCGATGCAGGCGGAAATCGACCGGCTGACGAAGCGGGTGGAGGCGCATCCGTTTGCATTGTTCAACCGGCTGGTGCTGATGCTGGATCTGAACTGGCGGCATGAGAATCTGAAGGACGATCGCGGAAACCCCATCGCGCTGCCGGCGGGCGTGAACGCGAGCGAGCTTAAATACGAGCTGGCGCGGCTGGCCGGCGAGGTGGAGGCCGGCCCGCACGCCGAGGCCATCAAGACGGCGTTGCGCGAGCACATGGCGCTGGTGGAGCGGGTGGCGGAGGATCTGAAGGGGCGGGAATTGCTGGCGGCGGAGCATCTGGCCAATCCGTATTACTTCCCGCATATCACGCTGGAGCGGGCGTCACCGGGCCGGCCGGGGAAGATGGAGCAGCGCGAGCTGCGGCTGAGCCGGATACGGCCGGGCACGGAGGCGGATTTCCGCGGCTACCTGATCGACCCGGTGGGCAGCACGCGGGCAATCGAGACGGATTATATGCGGGCGATGTATTACCACCTGGTGCAGGTGGGCGCGCATAATTTCAAGGCGGACACGGTGCGGGATTTCTTCCGGCCCTACGACGTGATGGAGACCGTGCGCGAGCGGGCGCGGGCGCTGAGCGAGGAGCGGGGGGAGCCGGTGAGCTGGAAGCAGGCGTTTAACGAGGAGTTCGCGCCGGCGGGCTACGTGCTTTACGGGACGGACTCGCGGGACATGTTTCCGAGCATCACGGTGGACCCGGCGGCGCTGGCGCGGCGGCTGGGCGTGGAGCTGAGCGGGGCGGACCTGCACAGGCAACTGGCGGAGCTGGGCGTGAAGGGCGTGAAGCTGCTGCCGGACGATTTGCAGCAGACGCTCATGCAGGGGGCGCGGGAAACGTGGGTGCTGCCGGCGCGCGTGGCCGAGGCGCTGCGGGGCATCGCGGAGCGAAACCAGCGCAAAAATGTCGCGATCGAGGCGGCGGTGAAAAAAACGCTGGGGTGGTGGAAGGCGTGGAAGCTTTTCATGCCCATGAGCCACACGCGCTATGAGTTCAACAACATCGTGGCGGACTTGGAGAAGATTTTCTCGGCCTCGCCGGGGACGTTGCGCGAGATCCCGAACGCCGCGCGCGAGGTGGCGCAGTATTTCAAGACGGGGAAGATGAGCGCGGACTTGCGCGAGGCGGTGAAGGCGGGCGTGATCAACTCCATCACGACGCAGGAGGTGGGGCAACTGGCCGGGCAGCCGGTGTTCAGGGAGTTCGAGACCACGGCGGAAAAGGCGTGGCAGGAAATGAAGGCGTTTGGCAGCGCGCCAATCACGAACTCCGTCCGCCACGTTGCGCGGTTGTTTGGACACGATATTGGATGGCGCATGACGAGCACGCAGCAAAGCGCCTGGCGCGAGGGGGTGACGCGCTATGCGAACTTCAAGGCGAACCTGGCAAGGATTCGCGGCGGGGCGCGGCCTGACTACGCGGGGGCCTACTGGCGCGACATCGACGCGATCGGCGACAGCACGCCGGGCGCCGGCGACGCCGCGGTGAGGAAGGCGGCGCAGATCAGCAAGAGCACGTTTGGCGACTACGGGGACATGAGCGTGATGGGCGGGCATCTGCGCGAAAAGCTCATCCCGTTCTACTCGTGGATAGAGGTGAATTTCAAATACCACGCCAACCTGTTCAGGAATCTGCGCGACATGGCGGCGGGGCGCATCGAGGGCGGGAAGGCGGGCGCGGCAAAGGGGGCCGCGCTGGCCGGGGCGCGGGCCGCATCGTGGGGCGCGCGCACGGCGGCCGGCGTGGTGATGAGGCTGGCGGTGCCGTATCTCGCCGTCGCGATCTGGAACGGCACCGGCGGGCGCGGGGAAATGGAGGATGAGCTGAGCGAGGAGGATCGCCGCCGGTTTCACATCATCCTGGGACGCGACGAGGAGGGGCGCGTGATGGTCGTTTACGGCAACACGGCTTTCGCCGACGTGATGCGCTGGTTCAGCGGCGAGCGTTTCATGCAGGCCATGATGGGATGGCTGGGCGAGCGCACGGATTTCCCCACGGCGTTCAGCGCGTGGGCGGACGCTATCGCGGCGGACGCGTTGAACAATGTGGTGCAGGGGATCGGGCCTGTCGCCAAGATCCCCTACACGCTGATGGCGAAAAAGGACATGTTTCCCGACGTGACGGACCAGCGCACGGTGCCGGACTACGACATGCGGCGCGTCATCCTGGGGCAGCTGACCGACCAGTTCACCGCCGACATGATCGAGCGCGCCGTCAACAAGGACTTCTACGCGAGCAAGGACTTGGGCGACTGGGCGAAACAACTGGTGCTGCAAGTGCGGCTGCGCGATCCGGAGGCATGGGCGTTTTACGAGATCAAGGACAAGGCCGGCAGCTTCGTGGAGCGCCAGACCGGGCAGAGCCGGGACAGCGGCTACAACGCGCCGGACCAGCAGGTGCTGCGCAATTTCCGGCGGGCCATCTACCGCGGCGACGCGGAGGCGGCCACGCGATTTTACCAGCGGCTGCTGGACTACGGCTACACGGCGGACCGCTTCAAGGCGAGCATCCGCGCGCAGGATCCGTTAAGCGGCGTGCCGAAGGCGCTGCGGAAGGAATTCGAGGCGAGCCTGGACGCGCGCGAAAGGGAGCAGCTGGAGCGCGCCTACCGTTACTACGCGCGCATGGACGCGCAGCGGGGCAAAGAGACGGCGCTTTTCCCGCTGAAGCGCGCCGGCGCGGCGGGCGCGCGGTCCTACCAGCAGCGATCGGGGCAAAAGGCGATGCTGTTGCAGGGCCTCATGGAGGCGTCGGAGCAGTGGACGCAGGAGGAACTGAAGCGGCGGGCGGCGGCGGAGATGCGGCGCGCGGGGCT
>JAIRTK010000328.1 GCA_031254955.1 Opitutaceae bacterium | reverse complement strand
GTGGGCGGCGCGCCGCGTAACTTCAGAGAAGAGGCGGAGAATGGGGAAGGCGGAGAGGGGCGGCGCGCGCGGCGGCGCTTTGAAGCGCGGACGGACGGAGCGGCGCAGGGAGGTGCAGCACACGGAGCGCGTGCTTGACTCCGCGTTCCGGTTGGCGATGGTTGGCCGGTCTTGTGACACGGGGTGCGCTCCTTTCCGAGGAGGGCTGAGATCAAACCCGTTGAACCTGATCCGGCTTATACCGGCGTAGGAATCGTCACGGTTGGTTTTGTTTCGAGTGTTTGGAGGGAGGCGAAAAAAACCATCGCGGGCGGCGAGTCCGGCGTCGTGGATTGGCCGGTTGGATTGATTTTATGAAACCGATGTTACGCGAATGCCGCCATTTGAACCGCCAAATAAAACCAGCTCCCGGCAGGGTGGCCTCGGAGAGGCCTCTCTGCCGGTGCCACGCTCCGCTTTATCCATGAAATTTCAAACCGTCTGTTCCGCCCGGCGGAGGCCTCGGAGAGGCCTCCCTACCGGCGCCGTGTAATATCAGTTATGAAAACGAACATCACAGCCGATGCTGGCGGCGCCAACGCCGGCGGCGATGGCGCCGCCACCAGCACCAGCGCCAGCGCCACCGACGCTAACGCTAACGTCAACGCCGCCGCCACCACCAGTAACAGCGCCAACGCCGTCAACGCCGCCGCTAACGCTAACGTCAACGCCGCCGCCAACGCCGACGCCACCGACGGCGGTGTCGTCGGTGGCGCTGGTGCTGGTGCTGGTAGCGGTGGCGGCGGTGCTGGTGACACTACCAACAGCCCGTGCCTGATCGAAGGGGTCGTGCGCGCCTTGGAGTGTTTGCGCGCGCGCTGCCCGCTCACGCATTGCATGACCAACGGGGTCGTGAAGGAGTTCACCGCCAATGTCCTGCTCGCCGTGGGGGCGTCGCCCGCGATGATCGAGCACGCGGAGGAGGCGCGGGAGTTTGCGACGATGGCGGATGCGTTGCTGGTGAATCTGGGCACGCTCGACGACGCGCAGATGGAGGCGATGCGGGGCGCGATCCCGGCCTACCGGCGCGCCGGCAAGCCGTGGGTGCTCGACCCGGTGGCGGTCGGCGCGCTGGGGGTGCGCACGCGTTTCGCACGGGAAATCGCCGGGTGCCAGCCGGCGTTGATCCGTGGCAACGCGTCGGAGATCATCGGGCTTTGCGGGCGCGCGAGCCGGGGGCGGGGGACTGACAGCGGGGATGGCGCGGAGGAGGCGCTCGACGCTGCGCGGGAGTTGGCCGCGCGCACCGGCGCGGTGGTGCTGGCGACCGGCGCGGTGGACTACGCGACGGATGGGGCGCGGGTGCGGTCGTGCGCGAACGGCCATGTGTGGATGACGCGCGTCACGGGCGCGGGCTGCGCGCAGGGCGCGCTGGCGGCGGCGTTTGCCGCGGTGTGCGGGGAGCGGCTGGTGGCGGCGTTAGCGGCGGCGGTGGTGATGGCGGTGGCGGGCGAGAGCGCCGCCGCGCGGACGGCTGGGCCAGGCGGGTTCCGCGTGGCGTTGGTCGATGAACTCAGCCGTATCGACGGCGAGAGCCTGCGGCGGCGCGCGCGGGTTGCCTGATGGCGCCGGTCGTTTTTTTCAGGTTTATGAATGCCATTGATTATTCCTTGTATATGGTGACGGATGCCGCGGCGGTTTATCGTCGCGGGTTGCCGGCTGCGGTGGAGGCGGCGGTCGCGGGCGGCGTGACCGTGGTGCAGTTCCGCGCGGAGGGCGTCGCCAAGCGCGAACTCTACGAGAGCGGTCTCGTCTTGCGCGGTCTGTTGCGGCGCCTCGGCGTGCCGCTCATCGTCAACGATCATGTCGATCTCGCGCTCGCGCTCGACGCGGACGGCGTCCATGTGGGGCAGGGCGATCTGCCCGCTGGGGTGGCGCGTCGTTTGCTTGGCAGGGAAAAGATACTCGGGCTTTCGGCCTCGAATCTCGAAGAGGTGGGCGCGGTCGATGCGGCGGTGGTGGATTACATCGGCATCGGGCCGGTGTTTCCCACGCAGACCAAGCGCGACGCGGCGCCGGCCATCGGCGTGGAGGGGCTGGCCGCGTTGGCGGCGCGCGCCCCGGTGCCGTGCGTGGGCATCGGCGGCATCACCATCGGGCGCGCCGCGGCGGTTTACGCCGCGGGCGTGGCGGGCATCGCGGTGGTGTCGGCCTTGTCCGGCGCGGACGACGTGAGCGCGGCGGCGCGGGCGTTGCGCGCGGCGCGGGTATTGCGTGCGGCGCGGGGAAAGGGCCAAGGGGCGGAAAGAGAGAATTGACCACGGATGTTACGCGCGGCCTCGGGCGCAGCGCGGACTTCCGAGTTTGCTGCAGGCTACGTCTGCTGCATGCCACGTCTGCTTCATGCTACGTCTGCTTCATGCTACGCAAGCGTGGCGTGTGCGGCAGGTTGGGTTCTGAACCAAGCGAGAAGTCTGACAACCTGCGCTACGGCGGCGGCGCGTAGTTTCAGTGAACCACGGAGACCCGGAGGACACGGGGCCAATGAAAAACTCTCACGCAGAGACGCGGAGACGCAAAGGGCATGGGCAGGGAGGGATGGGATAATACCCTTTGCGAATGAAAATTACCCTTCAGGTAGGGCGAGGCGGGCCCCCGAGCCGTGTGTACCGCGCGCGGCGCGGCGGGGCGCCACCCCCCAGCAGTAAATGGGTGCCGTGGGGGGTTTTTAATTTGGTAGGGTGATAAATCGCGG
>JAIRTK010000324.1 GCA_031254955.1 Opitutaceae bacterium | reverse complement strand
TGCTCTTTCTCTTTATTCTTTATCTTTCCTCTTTCTCTTCCTTCCTCCCATTACTGTTTGGAAACGAGGAGAAAGAGAAAGATAAAGAGGAAAGAGAAAGAAATGGGCAGCACGGCGGCCATCCATCCAAAAGAATAAATTTCGTTCGGAATTGGTGTCAGGCCGCGCTCGTCGCCCCTCCGGGGCTTTGCTGTCTCATCGAAAAGAGCGGGGAACCAGAAAAGTAATTGACAGATGACGCAAAAATTTTTCACTAAGCTGCGATAATATGGAACGCAAAGCCTCTTCCTTCTGCTTTCCTTCCATCATCACCGAAATGCTTCCATCACTTGCCACATCGTTTAGTTTCGCCGTCCGCACACGCAGCGGAGCGAAGGCCGTTGCAAGCAAGATGGAGGGTATAAAAAATATCACGCAACTTGTTGTTGCGGAAATGGTTCCCCCCACCCCCTCTGCAATTCAAGATAATTGCGCGACGCGCAAAAAAACCATGCGGACTCGCGCAGGCTGCGCGGCCTTGGAGGGATTGTGCATGGCCGCGATTTAGTCGCCGGTTCGGCATGTGTCCGTATTCGCCGGCTCCACGACCCCTCCTCGCTACCTAGCGATATTCCAAAAGCCGGCACGCCCGGCACTGGCGACGTCACTTTCATCATATGAAACATTACAGTAAATTCTTAGTGAATCTGAGGCGTTCCGCATCCGCTCACGCCCTGCCTCATGCCTCCCATGAGCCGGTATTCCGGAGGGGCGGCCTCCGTGCCGTCCTTCCGGGTCGAGTGGCACGGTTGTTCCGCCCGTGCGACGGTGATTCGCGCCGCCAGTCCGAAAAAGACATGGACGGGACGCCCGCGGCATTTACAGGGGCGCGGACATTCCTGTCCGCGATGTCGCGGGCTGGAAAGCCCGCGCTCCTGTCCATGGGCGGGGACGCCCATGCCACGCAACCCGCCGCCCGCGTGCCGGTACTCGTCCTCGCTGCGCTTGCCCTCGTCCTCGCGCCCTTGGCCCACGCACAGTCCACTTGGACCACCGCCGGCAGCGGCACTTGGTCGGATGCCGGGAATTGGTCCGTCGGCATCCCCAACGGCACCGGTATCCAGGCCACCTTCAACGCGCAGACGGCGGGCAACGACAAGACCGTCACCTTGGACGCGCCGGTCATGCTGGGCAGCTTCTACATCCTCGGCGTGCCAGCCTCGGCCACCGACCTCGCGTTCACCGGCGCGGCGCTGACCTTCCAGGCCAGCACGGGCGACGCGCTGTGGTCGTTGCAGGATTACCACAACGTCACCGTCAACAACGCCATCACCCTCGGCTCCAATTTGCAAATCTACATGCCCAACGACGGCAGCGGCTTCGCCTCCTCGCTGGCGTTGAACGGCAACCTCGACGCCGCCGGCAAAAATCTCCTCATCGACATCGACTGGCAGACCAGCGCCGTCACCCTCACCGGCTCGCTCACCGGCGCCGGCTCCTCGCTCAACAAAACCGGCGTCGGCATCCTGCGCCTCACCGGCTACAACAACACCTTCGACGGCGGCCTCACCCTCGCCGGCGGGCGCACCGAGACCACCATCCGCGCCGACACGGGCAGCGGCATCACCCTCGGCAGCGTCGCCGCCGACCGGAACAACCTCGGCGCGGGGAGCATCGCCCTCTCCGGCAACAACACCCTCCTGCAAATCCTCACCTCTGCCGCCAATCAGAGCGTCAACCTCGCCTCCGGCACCCTCGCCATCACCAACGGCGCGCAGGTCAACATCATCAAGAACGCCACCACCCACACCGGCGGCGCGTTCAACCTCAGCGGCGGCACCCTCGATGGCGGCGCAGGCGCGTCGGGCACATTGCGGCTCTCCGGCCTCAATTTCAACATCACCGGCGGCTCCATCACCAACGCTCCGAACCTTTATCTCGACAGCGGCACCGGCGCCACCGCGACCACCGTGCAAAACATCGGCGGTAGCGGCGCGATTAACGGGTTGGGCGATATTACCAAGGAAGGCCCCGGCTCGCTGAAAATCGCCGACACGATCACCTCGCTCTCAGCGGACAATTTATTCTTCCGCTCCGGCACCCTCGACCTCGGAGCGGGCGCGGACCTCACCCTCGGCGGCACGCTGCAACTCGGCGTCACCTCCACCGGCGCGTTGACGCAAAGCGTCCTGCTGGGCAAGGACGGCCAGCTCACCGCCGACATCGAAGTGCTCGCGGGCTACACCGATTTGCTCAGCAATAACTATTACAACGTCGCCACGCTGGGCATGGGCGGCTTCGACCAGACCCTCGGCAACATCACCGTTGGCAATCTCGCCGCCTTGCGCTTGGACATGGGCGCGCCTGGCTCCGGCGCCGACGTCAACACCCTCACGCTCACCGGCAACAACGCCGGCGTCATCAACATCCTCAATTGGGAAGGCAATCCGTGGGTCGGCGGCGCGCCGCTTGTCAACGGCAACGCCGTCCGCGACGACATCATCCTTCTCACCGGCGGCGTCAACCCCGACGACGTCTGGGTCTATGGCTTTGAAAAAGGCGTCGTCCCGACCGGCAACCTCAACGAATACCGCCCCGTCACCTTCATCTCCAGCACGTTCAACTATGCGAACCAATCCAACTACTTCGATTACCGCAACTGGAATGGCGGGACGAACATCGCGGGCATGGAAGTTGCCGATCACGCCGGCGCCACCCTCGTCATTCCCTCCGCCTCCAGCCTGGGTCTGAGCACAAGCGGCAACAGGACGATAAATCTGGATGGCCGGACAATCACTCTCGGCGCATTCCGTGATAGTTTTGGAAAAAATGGCGATTCGCCCGTGGCTTTGAGCAGTGGCACGGTTATTTGGGACAGCGGCATCGCCGGCCAGCCCGCCGTCTGGAGCCAGCCCGTCAGCGGTTTTTCCAGTATTTACGCCACTTCCGTTCTCTTCAGCGATCTCTCCGTTTCATCCGCTCAATACTCCTACTTTAGCGGTATCATCAGCGGCTCCGGCGGCCTCATTATTAACGACAACGGCAGCGGCGGCGCCGGTAACATCATGATCTCCAGCATGGCCAACACCTTCACCGGCGGCGTCACGCTCAACCCCGGCAGCGCGCTTTGGATCTACCCCGAGGGAAGCTACACCAGCGGCAGCACCCCGCTGGGCACCGGCACGCTGACCGTCAACGGCAACGCCGCGATCTCCGGTCGCCGCGCCACCGGCCTAGGTGACGCCATCAGGACCATCACCAATCCCCTCGTCCTCAACGGCAACATCACCGCCAGCCATCTCACTTTCGCCTACGGCGGCGACATCGAGCTCACCGGCACCCGCACCATCACCGTAAACGCGGCGCCGCAAAACAATCCCGGCGTCAACTCGGTCGCCTTCAGCGCCACGACCAATCTCACCGGCGCCGGCGCGCTGGTCAAGACGGGTACCTACGCGCTGCAATTACAGAGCGGCAGCAACACTTTCAGCGGCGGGCTGACCGTCAACGGGGGGCGCGTAAACCTCTCTGCCCGCGCGGGCGGCCTGGTCATTGGTGGCTCCGCGCCCGGGCAAAACTACCTCGGCAGCGGGAGCCTCACCATAAACAACAGCGCCAGTTATGTCATCGCCAGTCTGGCCGCCGGCAGCACCTCGGAAATCCGCGGGCTGGTGACGGTGAGCAACTACGGCACCCTGATGCTTATCGGCCCGGACAGCACGACCCTGCTGCAAAACACCGGCACGATTGACGGCGGCACCGACGCCGCCAAGGGCACGTTCCGCATGGACAGCGGCACGTTTGTGAACAACGGCATCGCGTTTGCGCGCACCCCGAACCTTATGTTTTACGGCTCCGGCACCACGTGGTTCACCGGCTCGGCGGTGTCGGGCATCGGCACCCTGACCAGAGGCGAACCCGGCACCGCTTATCTGGACACGACTGTGTCCGGCAATGCGCTGAGCATTAGCGCGGGTCAGTTGGTCCTGAACCGCAGCGGAAATTCCTTCAACACCGTCGGCCTCAGCGGCGGCGTGCTGCGCACCGGCACCGCCACTAATAACAGCCTTGGTGCATTATATCTGCAAGGCAACGCGGGCATCTACATGGAAACCGACAGCGTGCTGACGTTTTCTCGCCTCGGCGGCACCAGCGCGACGCAGTGGACTGCGTCCCAGCAGCTCAACCTCGCCAACGACGACGGCAAATGGAACCGCGACGGCCACTCCACCGAGACAAACAACTACATCTTCATCAGCGACACCGCCGCCATCATCTCCGGGAGCTACGCCGCCCAGCTCTCTCGCATCGCCTTCACCGGCTACGCCCCCGGCGCGACCTTTTTGAAGTTGGACACGAGCGGCACCTACTACCTCGCGCCGAACAGCGTGCAAATCAAGGAATGGAGCGGCCACCCCTCCGCCGGTTACACCGGCACGGCGTGGAACGTCGGCGACAACTGGATTAACGGCGTCCCCGACGCCGCGGGCGACTACGCCGCCATCCGCGAGGTTGACCAAGAGCTGTCCGGCAAAACCATCACCGTGGAAGGCGATTTCGCCCTCGGCGCGCTGGAAATCGCCAACACCGTCGCCTTTACCCTCGGCGGCGGCACGCTCGCCTTCGACAATAACAGCGGCACGGCGGCGTTGAAACTCCTGAGCACCACCAGTCCGACCATCAACAGCGCCCTGCAACTCAACGACGGCCTGCGTTTTGAAAACAACAGCGCCGCCAACGTCGTCCTGAATGGCAAAATCAGCGGCGATGGCGGCATCATCTACTCGGCGGGCAATCCCTCCTACGCCCGTTACCTGCGCTTTGCCGGCGATGCGGCGACGAATGATTTCTCAGGCGGCTTCCGCTGGATCGGCAGCACGGCGACCGCGCCGAGCATCGCGACTACCGGCAACGCCCCGCGCATCGTGATCACGGGCAGCGGTTCGTATTTCGGCACCGGCACGCTGGCCATCGGCGACGGCACGGCGGGAGTGTGGTATAATTTGCAACCCGACGCGGCGAGCGTGACCCGCGTGGTGGACGTGGGCGCGCTGGAAATCGCCGGCAATCTTTTTTTCGGCCAGCCGGCCGCCGGCAGCTATTCCACGCTGACGTTGCACAGCACCACCGGCACCGGGTTCATCACCACCGGCACATGGACGCTGGCCGGCAGCGGCGGCAATGGCGGGAGCAACGCTGGCGCGAGCACGCTGGTGCTGGACATGGCC
>JAIRTK010000206.1 GCA_031254955.1 Opitutaceae bacterium | reverse complement strand
ATTGCGGCGCAAATCTCCCCATCCAGAAATCAAATCAAGGACACATCCTTTTATCCACTTCTCTCTATAAGTAAGCCACTAACAAAACGTAAAAACCTCCTTGGTCAGACAGCCGTGGGGCTAATCTATGTGGTCCGTTAAAATCCGTGCAATTCGTGGTCGGCTTGGAGGGTGTTTCTTAAGAAGGTTTTTGATTAAGAAATGGTATTAAATCAGGGATAGCGACTCAGAGAACGGGAGCGATTGCCGGACGGAACGAAGTTTCATCGCTTTTCCGGCAGGGGAAACTAAAGGACGCTCTTTTCGCGCCGGTGGCGGCGAGGGGGGCGTGGGCGCATCACTTTTCCGGCAGGGTGAAATAAAAGACGCTCCCCTGCCCTTCCGTGCTTTCGGCGCGGACTTGGCCGCCGTGAAGCTGGATGATGTGTTTCACGATGCTCAGGCCGAGGCCCGTGCCGCCTTTGTCGCGGGAGCGGCCTTTGTCCACGCGATAAAACCGCTCAAAGATGTGCGGCAGGTCGGCGGCGGGGATGCCGGGGCCGTCGTCGCGCACGGCGACTTCGATCATGCCGGCGCCGGCGCGGCGCGCGCTCACGTGGACGCGCGCGGCGGGCGGGGTGTATTTGAAGGCGTTGTCGAGGAGGTTTTCGAGGGCTTGGGTGATTTTGAGCGGGTCGAGCTGGAGTTCGCCGATGGCGGGGTCGAGGTCATGCGTGAGCCGGCGTCCGGCGGCGGCGGGCCGGGCGCGGTAGTCGTCGAGGATGGACGCGAGGAGCTTCGTGAGCGCGACCGGCTCGCGGCGCAGGCCGGCGCTGGCGGATTCGAGGCGGGAAAGCGTGAGCAGGTCTTCGATGAGGGTGTTGAGGCGCTCGGCGTGGCGCTCGATGGTGCGCAAAAAGCGGTCGCGATCCGCCTCGGGCATGTCGAGGTGGCCGTCAACGAGCGTCTCGGCGTAGCCTTTGATGATGCTGAGCGGGGTGCGGAGTTCGTGGGAGACGTTGGCGACAAACTCTTTTCGCACGGCTTCGAGTTTTTTCTGCTTGGTGATGTCGTGGAGGACAAAGAGCGCCCAGGTTTCATCGTCGCCGGTGAGCGCGGGGATGGTGGTGCCGGTGACTTCGAGCCAGAGGTGGCGACCGGCGGCGGCGGGGGCGGGAGTGGCGACGGGAATGGCGGGAGCTGGGGATGCGGTGGGGATGGAAGCGGGGGTGGAGGATGCGGTGGACGCTGCAGGAGCGGTGGGGGCGGGGGATGGGGCGATGGCGACACAGGGCGGGCGGATCACCCGCGCTTCATAAATAGCGGGGGCGGTAGCCGATGGCGCGGGGGGAGCGGGGGATGGCGTGGAAGGGAACTCGATTTCGTGCTGCGGGCGGGCGGCGCCGCGGCGGACGGCTTCGACGTATTCGAAAAACGCGGCGCCGTGGATGATGGTTTCAAGGCGGTGGTGGAGGAGGTTGGCCTCGGCGGCGGCGCGGGGGAAGAGGGACTGGAGGGCCTGATTGGCGAGAAGGATGCGGTTGTCGCGATCGACCAGAAGCACGGCTTCCTGAAGGCTGCCGAGGGTGGCGTCGAGCTGGGCGAGCTGGCTGGTGCGGAGCCGGCGCAGGCGGGTGTTTTCGGTGATGAGGTCGTTGGTCTCGCTGACGAGCGCGTTCCAGTGGGGGCCGGACGCTCCGGGGCTGTCCTCGCGGAGAAAGGGTTGTCTGGTGATGATCGCCTGCGAAAGCCGGCGCGCGGCCCGGCGGGATTGCGCGATGTGCAAAAGCGCGACGCAAAGGGCGATTCCGAGGATGATGGTAATTGCGAAAAACATTTTTTTTGCCGGCGTCTAATAGACATTCTTATGCAGTCGTTTATTTTTGCTGGCGAGAAAGAAAAAGGATGAGTCGGGAAATGTGAAAAAATTCCGATGAAAGAGAGAGGAGAATTATCGGGGATATCGGGATGAAGGTGATTCGTGCTGGTCGATGTTTGCAAGTGTGGGTATTTCAAGGGGTTTTGTTGATTTGCGGGGTGGTTGATAATAAACCGATTCTGGATTGTATTTTCATCGCAGGAACGGAGGTTGCCGTGATGGAACACCAGGGGCGGGAATTGATTTTCGGCATTTCACGTTTTTTACGGGTAATTTTTCGTAATTGTTCAATAGCAAAATTTGTATCAAACTGTCGGTATCTATAATGAATGCCACGCGGACGATCGGCGGGATTGTGTGGCGCGGGCATCTCCGCTCATGTGTCTCCGGGGAGGGGGAGGCGGGGGCGGCGGCGCGGGGAGCCGTCCACGGGCGGGGAGGCCCGTGCCACTCAATCCGCATGCGCGAATCGCCCATGCCACACGATCCGCGCTGCCTCGCGTTAATCTTTGTTAATGAAGGAGAATCAAGCGCGCGCGGCCTGACGCAGGGGCAGGTCCTGCACAATTCGCCGCGCCGCGTCACCGCTGTTACCGAAAAAGCTCATGCGGCGGGGGTGGTTGTGGCGGCGCGGCGTTCCGCCAGGCGGTAGCCCACGCCCCGGATGGTTTCGATCCAGTCGGCCTCGGCTCCGAGTTTTTCACGGAGGCGGCGGATGTGGGTGTCAACGGTGCGGGTCTCGATCTCGGTTTCGTAGTTCCAGACATTGAGGAGCAGATGTTCGCGGGTTTGCACGCGGCCACGGCGTTCCATGAGGAGCCGGAGGAGCTTGAACTCGGTCGCGGTGAGTTCGACGGGCCGGTCGTGGACGGTCACGGCGTGGCGCTCGACATCGAGACGGATGCCGCCGACTTGATGGCGGGTGGCGGAGGACGGGCCGGCGGGCGCGGACGCCGCCGTGGTGGTGATGCCGGCGGCCGCGCGGCGGAGGATGGATTGGATGCGGAGGGTGAGTTCCTTTATGCTGAAGGGTTTGCAGATATAGTCGTCGGCGCCGATTTCGAGTCCTTGCACGCGGTCATGCTCCTCGGCCTTGGCGGTGAGGAAGATGATGGGCACGGTTTTGAGCCGGGGATCGGCGCGGAGCATTTTGCAGATCTGCACGCCGCTGAGGTCGGGCATCATCACGTCGAGGATGACGAGGTCGGGCAGGAAGGAGCGGGCGACGCCGATGCTGCTGGTGGGGTCGTTGAGGGTTTCGACGGTGCATCCTTTGGCGCGAAGGTTGTAGGCGACGAGGTCGGTGACATCGGCCTCATCATCCACGATGAGAATTTTTTTGGTTTTCAGATCGGCGGAAGTCATGGGTATCGTGACGCAACTGTGGCGTTTTGGTG
>JAIRTK010000273.1 GCA_031254955.1 Opitutaceae bacterium | reverse complement strand
AAAGGTTTTTGGGGGAGGGGCGCTCGCGTGGCTCGCGTCCGGCGGCGGGACGCCGCCGCTCCTTGCGCGAGCGTGCTTCTTCATCGCTTTGGATGTTGATTCTCTTTGAATGGCATCCGTTGGAGGCTCCATTCACAAAAAAACGCCGGAGAATCCTGTTTGGGTTCTCCGGCGTTTTATTCGTTTGGACTATGGTTTTCGCGCGGGCGGTCTTATTTGACCGCGGCTGCGGCGCTGACGAGTTCCACGAAGCTGCGGGCTTCTAGGGCGGCGCCGCCGATGAGTCCGCCGTCGATGTCTTTTTGCGTCAATAGCTGGGGCGCATTGGCGGGTTTCATCGAGCCGCCGTAGAGGATGCGGATTTTTTGCGCGATGGTTTCGTTGTATAATTTCGTGAGGAGTTGGCGGATGAATGCGTGCACTTCCTGCGCTTGTTCGGTCGTGGCGACTTTGCCGGTGCCGATGGCCCAGACAGGTTCGTAGGCGATGACGACGTTGGTCACCTGTTCGGCGGTCACGCCGGCCAGCGCGGCTTCGGTTTGCGTCCGCACGATTTGCAGGGTCGCGCCGGCTTCGCGTTCGGCGAGGGTTTCTCCGACGCAGAGAATGGGGCGGAGTTGGTGGGTGAGCGCGGCGAGGACTTTTTGGTTGATGAAGGCGTCGGTCTCGCCGAAGCAGGCGCGGCGTTCGCTGTGGCCGAGGATGACGTGTGTCGCGAAGAGCGAGCGTATCATGGGCGCGGAGATTTCGCCGGTGTAGGCGCCGCCGGTCTCGGGGTGCATGTTTTGCGCGCCGAGTTTGATGGTGGTGCCTTCAATGGCTTTGCCCACGGTTTCGAGCGCGGTGTGGGGCGGGCACACGACGATGTCCACGTCGGTGACGCGGCCGAGTTCGGCGGCGATTTCTTGCGCGAGGGTGGCGGCCTCGGGCACGGTTTTGTTCATTTTCCAGTTTCCGGCGATGAGTTTTTTGCGGAGCATGATGGGTGGGTGGTTGCGGTTACGGTTATGGTTAAGTTTAAGGTTATGGTTACGGTTGAGTTTATGGTTAGGGTTGAGTCGGCGTGAGGTGTTGCTGCGTTCTTTGGTTGTCTGTCACTTGATGTTTGTGATTTGTGGCGGTGTCAGTCTTGCAGGAAAACGACGCCGGGGAGGGCTTTGCCTTCGAGGAATTCGAGGCTGGCGCCGCCGCCGGTGGAGCAGTGGGTGACTTTGTCGGCGACTTTGAATTTTTTCGCGGCGGTGGCGGTGTCGCCTCCGCCGACCACGGTGATCGCGCCCGCGGCGGTGGCGGCGGCGACGGCGGCGGCTTGCGATTTGGTGCCTTCGGCAAATTTTTCAAATTCAAACACGCCGGCGGGGCCGTTCCAGATGATGGTTTTGCTGGCTTTGATGGTTTCGGCGAAGAGCGCGTTTGTCTTTGGGCCGACATCGAGGCCGAGCCAGCCGGCGGGGATGCCGGTGGTGTCGTCGGCGGGTTGCACGGTGGCGTCGGGGGCGAATTTGTCTCCGCAGATGTAATCGATGGGGAGAACGAGTTGCACGTCCTTGGCTTTTGCTTTCGCGACGAGTTCGGGCACGAGCTTGGCGCCTTCGGCGTCGAAGAGGCTGTTGCCGATTTCCATGTTGTTGAGGACTTTTTTGAAGGTGAAGGCCATGCCGCCGCCGATGATGATGGCGTTGGCTTTTTCGATGAGGTTGTTGATGAGCGGGATTTTGTCCGCGATTTTCGCGCCGCCGAGGATGGCGAGGAGGGGGCGTTGGGGGTTGTCCAGCACTTTGGCGAAGGCTTTGAGTTCGGCTTCCATGAGGAAGCCGGCGGCTTTTTGCGGGAGGTTGACGCCGACCATGGAGGAGTGGGCGCGGTGGGCGGTGCCGAAGGCGTCGTTCACGTAAATGTCGCCGAGTTTGCCGAGGCTGGCGCGGAAGGCTTCGAGGGCGGCTTGGTCGGCGGTGATTTTGGTTTCGGTGCCGTCGGGGTTTTTGATTTTGGCTTTGCCTTCTTCTTCGATGTGGAAGCGGAGGTTTTCGAGGAGGAGGAGGTCGCCGGGTTTGAGGGCGGCGGCGGCTTGCTCGGCCACGGGGCCGACGCAGTCCTCGGCAAAGGCGACGGGGCGGCCAAGGAGTTTGGAGAGTTCGGCGGCGACGGGTTTGAGGGTGTATTTGGGGTTGGCTTTGCCGTCGGGGCGTCCGAGGTGGCTCATGAGCACGACGGAGGCGCCGTGGTCGAGCGCGTGTTTGATGGTGGGGAGCGCGGCGACGATGCGCTGGTTGTTGGTGATGGCTCCGGTGGCCTTGTCTTGCGGGACATTGAAATCGACGCGGATGAGCACGCGTTTGCCGGAGAGATCGAGATCGCGGATGGTTTTATAGTTGGACATGGTGCGAAAAGGCGAAGGGAAGCAGATGAAGGGCGGCGATGGCAAGAACTGGTTGGGTGTGGGGTTGGGCGTTTGGGCGTGTCGCGGTGCTTGCGAATGGGCGGAGAGGATGGCGGAGCATGTTCCTTTATGGAGATAAAGCTTGGCGCGGCGGTCTTCGGGACGCATACGTTTTGGTTTTTCCAAGCCGCCTTCCAAGGCATCAGCATACTGCCAGCCAGAGAGGCCTTGCTGTCGCCCTTTCAGGGTTTGGATTTTTGGGCATGGGTTCCGTGGGTTCCTCGCAGACTCGTCATTCATGGTCAACCGTTGCCACCCCTTCGGGGCTACAGCCCGCGTAACTTCAGTCAAGAAGTGGTGCGTGATAGCGAAG
>JAIRTK010000198.1 GCA_031254955.1 Opitutaceae bacterium | reverse complement strand
CGGCGGCAGAGGGCGAAGCCCGGCGATGCCGCTTTCGGCTACCGGGAAAAGCTTCGACTTGCCAGCCCTCCACCGCCTGCAAAAAGCGGTGCTGTCGCTTCGCTTTGCCACCGCATTTCTTATCAAACGGCGACGCTTCAACGTCGTATCATCTCCGGGATATTTCTTCTTTATTCTTTCTCTTTCTCTTTCTCTTTCTCTTTCTCTTGTCAGACTTCTCGCCCCACCCTGAATTCACATCCCCCTCCTGACGAAAGATAAAGATAAAGATGAAAATAAAGAATAAAGAGGAAAAATCCCGAAAATGACACGACTTTGAAGCGCGCCCCCCCCTGTCAGGCGGCGCCTCTTTAGTATCGTTTTGAGCAAGGAAGAGGATCAGATGGATAAACCACGCAAACCACGCCGGTTTTCCCGGAGACGCAACCTGTCGGGGCACACCGCGTCGTGCCATGAGCGCCAAACCCCACGCTGCTTTTGCCCCGCTTCGCGCGCGTGGCAGCGCGCGCATGCCGGGTAAATCGCTTGTGATGGCGAACCGATGGCGCGTTTTGCTGACCAATGCCGCTTGGGACTCCGCCCCGTTGACTGTCAATATGACTGCGTCTTGAATGACGCGGCGTATTTGTGGTTCATGGTGTGAACGTCCATTCCCAACCCCCGTTCTCCATGCCAGCACCCATGACCCGATCCTCCATCACCCTTGTTCTGGCGGCGCTCCAAGCCGTATTCCTTTCTTCAATACGCGCGGACGGCGCGCCCCCGCCGCCGCCGCCCGCCGCCACCCAGCAGTCCGGCGGCGCCCAGCAGTCCGCCGCCTCCTCGCCGGTCGCCGCCCCGCAATCCGTCTCCGGGCGACAGCCGCCCGCCTGGCCCGAAACCACCCGCGTGACGCGCCCCTGGACACGCTGGTGGTGGCCGGGCAGCGCGGTGGACGAAGACGGCATCACCCGCGAGCTGACCGCGTTTGCCGGCGCGGGCCTCGGCGGCGTGGAAATCACGCCCATCTACGGCGCGCGCGGCTCCGAACGCCGCTACCTCACCTTTCTCTCCCCGCGTTACGTCGAAGTGCTGCGCCACACCGCCGCCGAGGCCGCCCGGCTCGGCCTCGGCGTGGACATGGCGACCGGCACCGGCTGGCCATTCGGCGGCCCGCAAGTCCGCCCGGAGGACGCCGAACTCGCCATCGAAATCACGGACGGAAAATTCACGCCGAAACCCACGGGCTTTCGCGTGAAACGCTCCGCGCCGGGCGGCGCAGGCCCCGTGCTCAACCCCTACTCGACCGCCGCCCTCGCGCAGTATCTCGAACCGTTCACCGCCGCGCTCAAACAACTCCCGCCCGGCGCCATCCGCGCGCAATTCCACGATTCATTTGAATACAAGGCCAACTGGGCCGCGGAACTCCCCGACGCCTTCCGCAAACAACACGGCTACGACCTCGCCGACCACGCCGCGCTGCTCGCCACCGCGCCCGCCGCCGAAAACGACGCCGACACGATCGCGCGCATCAAGTCCGATTACCGCGAGACCCTCGCCAGCCTGCACATGGACTACGTCCGCGCCTGGCACGCCTGGACACGCTCCACCGGCGGCATCAGCCGCGAGCAAGCGCACGGCGCGCCCGCCAACCTCCTCGACCTCTACGCGCTCGCCGACATCCCCGAGACGGAAATCTTTGGCTCCACCGATTTCCCGATTCCACTCTACCGCAATCCACCCGAAGAACGCAGCCGCGAAGTGCCGCAACCACTCGTCAACCAGCTCGCCTCATCCGCCGCGCACGTGACCGGGAAAAAACTCGCCTCCTCCGAGACCTTCACCTGGGCGCGCGAGCATTTCCACGAGACGCCCTCCGCCCTCAAACCCGAACTAGACCAGCTATTCCTCACCGGCATCAACCACATCTTTTACCACGGCTCATGCTTCAGCCCCGCCGACGCCCCCTGGCCCGGCTGGCTCTTCTACGCCTCCACCCAATACAACCCGCGCAACCCCCTCTGGCACGAATTTGCCGCGCTCAACACCTACATCACCCGCGTCCAATCCTTCCTCCAAGCAGGCCGCCCCGACAACGGCATCCTCCTCTACTGGCCGCTTTACGACCTCTGGCACAACCCGAAAGGCTGGAACCGCAACCTCGGCATGCACGGCCACGACTGGCTCACCGAGGCGCCCGCCGGACGACTGGCGCAGACACTGCTCGACCGCGGCTACACATTTGATTTCGTCTCCGACGAACAACTGCGCACCACCGCCTGCGTCCCCCGAAGCAACAGGCTGCGAACCATCGGCGCCGCCGAATACCAAGCCATCCTCGTGCCCCGCGCCAGCCACATGCCCGCCGCCACCCTCCGCCGCCTGCTCGACCTCGCAAACCAAGGCGCGCGGATACTCTTCTACGAAACCATGCCCGCCGACGTGCCCGGCTTCGCCCGACTCGAAACCCGCCGCGCCGAGTTCGCGGAACAACTCGCGCGCCTCGAACTCCCGCCACCCGGCACCGCCGTGCGCGCCGCGCTGCTCGGCAAAGGCAACGTCTATGTCGGCGACGACCTCGACACACTCCTCGGCCTCGTGCCCGTCGCCCGCGAAACCATCGCCGACAGCGGCCTGCGCTTCATCCGCCGCGCGCTGCCCGACGGCCACGTCTGGTTCATCGCCAACCTCACGGACAAACCCTACTCCGACGCCGCCCCGCTCGCCACCGGAGACGCCGCCGCCGCGCTCTACGACCCGCTCTCCGGCGTCTCCGGCCTGGCCCGCTATTCCGCCACCCGCGCCGATTCCGCCGCCGGCAAACCCGCCACCCTTTCCGTCGGCCTGCAACTCGCGCCCGGCCAGTCCATCATCGTCCGCACCTACACGACAGACGAAACCATCCCGAAAAACGCCGCATCCTGGACCTATTCCGCCCCCGTGGGCGCCCCCGCCGCCCTCGAAGGCCGGTGGACCGTCACCTTCGCGAGCGGCGGCCCGCAACTCCCCCCCCCCTTCAAAACCGCCGCGCTCACCTCCTGGACCGACCAAGGCGGCGAAGCCAGACGCTTCGCCGGCATGGCGCGCTACGAACTCGATTTCGAACTGCCGCCCGCGCCCGAAGGCATGGACATCGAAGACTGGTGGCTCGACCTCGGCGACGTGCGCGAAACCGCGCGCGTGCTCGTCAACGGCCGCGACCTCGGCCTGCTCTGGAGCCTGCCCTTCCGCGCGCGCATCGGCCACAGCCTGCGCCCCGGCAAAAACCACCTCGCCATCGAAGTGACCAACCTCGCCGCGAACCGCATCCGCGACCTGGACCAACGCGGCGTGGTCTGGAAAAACTTCCACGAAATCAATTTCGTCAACGCGCACTACAAGCCGCTCGACGCAGGCCTGTGGCCGCTCCAGCCCTCCGGCCTGCTCGGCCCCGTGACGCTCACGCCGCTGAAAGTGGAGCGCTGACAACCGCCACTTCCCGGCCCCCGAACCCGCCAAGGCCATCTCCAAGCAAAACCTGGAGAGAAATTCTAATACCATTTCCGAACGAGATTTATATTTTGGGTAGGGCACCAATCCTGCCTAAAGTCTAAAAATGCTTCGGAACTGGTATTATACCCATTCCCAATGAAAATCACTCTTTTGCAGGGGCGTCGCTTGCGACGCCCGGCTTGATAACCGTGCACCAGCAACGGCGAAGCCCCTACATGGCTCTGCTGACGACATGCTTTAGATAGCAGCGCAGACGGTTATTGTGACTTTCTAAGGTGAAGGTGTGGGCCTTGTCTTGGAGATGGCGGTGTTTCTCGAAAATGATGCCGTAGGGATGCCAGCAATCGGTGCAGAAGGGGATAGAATCGGCATGAGGAAGTTGCGCATCCAGACACCTGGCCGTTTCGGTTCCACGATCGCCCAGCACCCCTCCGCGGACTTTCTTGGTAGCACGATCAATAGCCCGCCACAGCCAGCAGGCCGTTTTTTTTACCCACATAATACCATTTCTTAATCAGAAACTTTCTTAAGAAACACCCTCCAAGCCGACCCCGAATTGCACGGATTTTAACGGATAATACAGATAACCCCATTGTTTTTCAATGAATTAAACATCCGTGCAATCCGTTTTATCCGTGCAATCCGTGGTTAAAAGGATTGGCGTAAAGGGTGAAACTGGGTGGAAAGTGGTATAACTCCATGGTTCATCAGTCTCCATCCACTCCACCTCCTCTGGAGCAACTGGCGCCAGCATCTTCCCCTCCACCTCCTCAACCACCCAATTCATCACTGAATTATGTCTGCCCCCTCTCCATGCGCTCCATCGCTCGCAAACCAACTCCCTCAAGGTAAGGGTTCAGGGCGGACTATCTGCGACTTTCGTCCACCCTGCAATGATCCTTCTCCCCCTGCGTCTTCCGGCATTCTCGACACAGCCACCTCTGATGCCCATGTCGGCTCAACTCGTTCTCCACTATCTTTTCGCTACCACAGTGCTTGCTTTTCATTTCTCTTCTTTTGGCGAATCTTTATCATTATCAATACCTATTCAGCAATCCCGGAGGGAGAGAGAGGGATGAAGGGAGAGGGGTGTGGGGAGAGAGTGTGTGGGGGGGCGGGGGAAAGAAGGAGGCCCTCCCGGAAAATCGTTCTCTTTCTCTTTCTCGTTCTCGTTCTCTTTCTCTCTTCAAAACATTGCGCGAGCGGAAAAGCAAATGAAGGGAGAACGAGTAAGAGAACAAAAACGAAAACAAAAATAAAAACGAAAAAGAGAACGAGAACGAGAACGAGTAAGAGAACGAGAACGATTTTTTCCGGCGGGGAATCTCACTTTGCTCGGCGCCCTTCGTTGACACCGGGGCGCGCCCGGGCCGAATTGGTGGGCGCCACACCAGCGTGACCACACCATCATGATCGGCCTGCCAGACTCCTCCGAACCGCTCCCGCCGCATTTCGCGGAGGAGGAGCCGCCGCCGCCGCCCTCGCGCGCGCCGAAGCTGGCCGCGCGCATTTTTGCCGAAGGCGGCGTGTTGCAGACCGCCCTCGCACTCGAACACCGCCCCCAACAGGAACAAATGGCCCGCGCCGCCGCCGCCGCGATGGCCGCCGACGAACCCCTGCTCTTCGAAGCCGGCACCGGCGTCGGCAAATCCCTCGCCTACCTGCTCCCCGGCATCGTGCACGCGATCGACCAGCGCCGCCAACTCCTCGTCTCCACGCACACCATCGCGCTTCAGGAACAACTTGAGACAAAAGACCTCCCGCTCTGCCGCCGCGTGTTCGCCGCCGACCCCGGACTCGCGAACTACGCCGCCTTCAAAAGCACCGTGCTCGTCGGCAAGTCCAACTACCTCTGCACCACGCGCCTCGCCACCGCGCTGCGCGACAAACACGAGCTTTTCGCCACGCCCGAACACGCCGAACTCCAGCGCATCGCCACCTGGGCCGAAACCTCCGCCGACGGCCTCCGCCACGAACTCTCCCCGCCACCCTCCCCCGAAATCTGGGAACTGGTCAACGCCGACTCCTCCGCCTGCGCCCGCAAATACTGCGACTGCGAACGCTGCTTCTACCAACGCGCCCGCGCCCGCCTCGCCAAAGCCCACGTCATCGTCGTCAACCACGCCCTCCTCTTCGCCCACCTCAACGCCGGCGGCGCCGCCGCGAAAGGCGGCTCGCGCGGCATCCTCTTCCCCGACGACTTCCTCGTGCTCGACGAAGCCCACACCATCGCCGACGTCGCCACCGACCACTTCGGCCTGCGCCTCTCCAGCTACGGCATCGACCGCATGTTGAAATACCTCTACAACCCCAAAAAAGACCGCGGCCTGCTCAAAAAATACGGCGCGCCCGCGGAGACCCTCCAACTCGTCGCCGACGCGCTCGAAGCCGCGCGCCAATTCTTCGACCACCTCGCCGAACGCCACCTCGACAAACAACCCGTCGTCCGCGTGCGCTCGCCCGGCATCGCCGAACCCTGGCTCGACGCCCCCCTCCTCGCGCTCGCCAAAGCCGCCCGCACCCTCGCCGACCGCTTCGAAGAAAGCCGCGAACGCGAAGAACTGCTCGAACAAACGCAAAAACTCAAATCCGCGCAAACCACCCTGCGCAACTTCCTCGGCCTCGCCGACGACAAAGCCGTTTACTGGCTCGAACGCAGCGGACGCCGCCAGACCATCGTCACCCTCCGCAACGCCCCCATCGACATCGCCCCCCTCCTCCGCGCGGAACTGCTCCGCCGCGACACCTCCGTCCTCTTCACCAGCGCCACCCTCGCCATGGGCGGCCGCATCGAACCCTTCCAACAACGCATCGGCGCCGAAGCCGTGCGCGCCGCCATCGCGCGCTCGCCCTTCGACTACGAACGCCACATGCGCATTTACATCGCCTCCGACATCCCCCTGCCCACACCGCGCGAAGCCCGCCTCGCGCTCGACACCCTCGCCGACTACATCGGCTACTGCGCGCTCCGCGTCCCCGGCGGCACGCTCGCCCTCTTTACCAGTTACCACGACATGCGCCGCGTCGCCGACACCATCGCCCCCGCGCTCGCCACCGCCCGCCGCCCCCTCCTCATGCAAGGCGCCGACTACTCGCGCACCGAACTGGCCCGCCGCATGCGCGCCGACGGCAACGCCATCCTCCTCGGCACCGACTCCTTCTGGACCGGCATCGACATCCCCGGCCCCGCGCTCTCCCAAGTCATCATCACGCGCCTCCCCTTTGAAGTCCCCACGCACCCCGTGCCCGAAGCCCGCGCCGAATGGATCCGCGACCAAGGCGGCAACCCCTTCAACGACCTCACGCTACCCGACGCCCTGGTGAAATTCCGCCAAGGCGTCGGACGCCTCATCCGCGCCAAGACCGACCGCGGCCTCATCACGATCCTGGACACACGCATCCTCGCCAAACCCTACGGACGCCTCTTCCTCGAAAGCCTCCCGCACGCCCGCTTCACGCGCCTCACCCGAGAAACCCGCGACGCCGCATTTCATCCTTTTGCCTGACCGCAAACCTGCTACAAATCCGCCTCTCCGCCCACTCAAGGCGCGCCTCCGGCCCGTGAAATTACGCACTGCTTGCGTAGCGCAGGTTTCCAAACCTGCTGACGGGCCGCAGGCCCGCCCTGAAGCAGACTCGGAAGTCTGCGCTACAAGTCTGCGCTACGACAGAAACAACGTGTCCCATCAGTTATAAAAACACCCTCTCCGCGCCGCCGCGCCGCCGCACCTCAGCGTCTCCGCGCCACCGCGTGAAAACAACCCTCCCCAGCCCCCCGCCCTCCCCTCCCCCGCTCCCCACTCCCCGCTCCCCGCTCGCACTCCCCTCCCCCCACACTCCTCCACTCTACCCGCTCCCACACTCCACCATTCCGCCGCCCCCGCCATTCCGTCCGCCACCCCTGCCCATTCCGTCCGCCACTCCCGCCACTCCGTCCGCCACCCCCGCCCACTCCACACCAGCACCCATGCAACTCCGTTCCGCAGCCCGCACCGACATCGGCAAAGTCCGCTCTCGCAATGAAGATCGCCTCCTCTGTGACGACCGGCTGCGCCTCTACGGCGTGGCCGACGGCATCGGCGGCCTGCCCGGCGGCGCCGACGCCGCCCAACTCGCCATCGAACTCGTGCAAACCGGCATCCGCAACCTGCGCAAACCCGGACAACTCGCGGACATCGTCCGTGAAATCAACACCGCCGTCGCCGCGCTTGGCCGCCGGGTAAGCCCGCGCCAAGGCATCGGCACCACGCTCATCTTCGGCGTATTCCGCGACCGCCGCCTCGATCTGGCCCACGTCGGCGACTCGCGCTGCTACTGCCTGCGCGACGGACGGCTCGCCTGCCTGACGACCGACCACTCCGTGGAAAACGAAGCCCGCGCCAAAGCCTCGCAAGGCCTGCCCTGTTGGTATAACCCCGCGCAACGCCACGCCCTCACCCGCTGCATCGGGCAAGCCGCCAGCCTTGAGGTGGACACGCTCCGCCACGGATTGCGGGACGGCGACCGCTATCTCTTTTGCAGTGACGGCATCACGCGATTGATCGACGAGGCCGAGCTTGCCCCCCGGCTGGCCGCCGCCGCCGCGCCCGCCGAAATCACCCGCGATCTGGTGACCCTGGCCAGCCATCGCGGCGGCCTCGACAACGCCACCGCCGTCCTCGTTTGCGTGGACAAGGCGGAGTAAGAACTTATCCCCTGATTAACCGAGGCTGCGCGCCGCGTAGCTGCCGCAAAGCCCGACCTTGCATCAGGCCGCAGAACGGACGCAGCCTGACAGAAGGTCAAGCCCTGCGAAATTCCGTCTCCGCGTAATATCAGTGATTAACTGATGTTACGCGCTGCTTCGGTCGTAGCGCAGACTTCCACGTCTGCTTCATTCTACGCGAGCGTTGCGTGCTCGGCAGGTTTGGAAATCCACGCTACGACGGCAGCGCGTAACCTCTGTTAACAAAGTAGAGTTAAAACCTCACGCTTTTGAAGGGATGAGCAGAAGGATTTAACCAAGGAGGCGCGAAGGACGGGAGACGAGGGGCGAGGGGCGAAGAATGAAGAGCGAAGAGTGAAGAGTGGAAAACAAACCCTCCGCTCCCGTAGCTTTTTTCACTCTTCACTTTCCACTCTTCATTCTTTGCCTTCGGCCTCGCCTCCCGTCACTCCCTGCCCGCCACTCATACTCTCTACGCCTCCGCGTCTGCGCGTGAGGACAAGCCTCCTCCAGCCTCCGCGCCCTCCGCGTCTTCATGGTGAAAACGCGGACGATTTCAGCCGGCGCCGGCGCCGGCGGCCCTGTGAATCGCGCCCGAATATGACCGTAAACCAATTTCCGGCGTTTTCCCAGCGCCGCTTTGTCGCGACACTCCGGCTGCTTCGTGCCCATGCCCATGAATACCCGTTCCCGCCTCTGCTTCGCCGCACTTAAAACCATCCTCGCGCTGGCCGCGTGCCTGCCGCCGTTTGCGTCCCTCTCCCTCGCCGCGAAATCCGAACCGGCCTGGCGCTTCCACCTCGGCCCCGGCGCCGCGCCGTCCGGCTGGACCAAGGTTTCCGCCGATGCCGGATACGACGCCGGCGCCGGCTTCGGCTTCGAAGCCACCGACGGACTCCGGCAGGTGGACCACGGCGCGGGCTTCACCACCGCCGACCGCCCTTTTTATTTCTCAGCCGCGCTGCCCGAGGGCAACTATCGCGTCGCCGTCACGCTCGGCGATCCCGACGGGGAATCCGACACCACGGTGAAGGCCGAGTTGCGGCGCCTCATGCTGTCCAACGTCACCACCGCGCGCGGCGAAATTGTCCGGCGCGAATTTGTCGTCAACCTCCGCCGCCCCGCCATCCTGGGCGTGCCGGACGGCGGAAGGAACAGCGTCGCGCTCAAGCCCCGCGAGCAAAAGGAGGAATGGTGGGCCTGGGATGAAAAACTCACGCTGGAGTTCAACGGCGCCCGCCCCTGCGTGTCCGCCATCGAGATCACGCCCGACGACCGCGTGCCGACGGTGTTTCTCCTGGGCGATTCCACCGTGTGCGACCAGCCGCGCGAGCCGTTCGCGAGCTGGGGCCAGATGCTCACGATTTTCTTCGAGCCTTCCCTTGCCCTCGCCAACCACGGCGAATCCGGCGAATCCTATCACGGCGCGCTTGCGGCCGGACGCCTCGCGAAAGTGCTCAGCGCGGCGCGTCCCGGCGACACCGTGCTCATGCAATACGGCCACAACGACATGAAGGTCGTCGATGTTCCGACCTACAAAGCCAACATCAAGAAATTCGCGGAGGCCTTCCGTGAGAAAAAAGTGGCCGTCGTGCTCGTCACGCCGCCGCATCGCCGCACCTTCGACAAGGACGGACGCATCACCAATTCCCACAAAGGCTACCCCGACGCCGTCCGCGAAGTCGCGCGCGAGGAAAAGCTCCCGCTCATCGACCTGCTCGAAATGACGCGCGCGTTTTACGAGGCGATGGGGCCGGAGGCATCCCGCGCGGCCTTCAAGCCCGGCGACGGCACGCACCACAACGCCTACGGCGCCTACGAACTCGCGAAGTGCATCGTCGAGGGCATCCGCGCCGCCAGGCTGCCGGTGGCGAAATCCATCATCGACGGCCTCCCGCGTTTCGACCCCGCGCATCCCGACGCCCCCGGCTCCGTCAAAATCCCGCCCAGCGCCACCTCGCCCGGCGACACACCGGACGGAAGCTGAAAAGGCTTTGGCAACCGCGAAGGGCGCGAAGCATGAAATAATAACCGCTATATATGCGGAAAAATACATTTATAATAAATCAGGGATCAGCATAATGACTTGTTCGCCAACCTTGTTTTCGTCGTAATGCAAAATTCAAAACACGTTAACGCATGGCCGGAGGCGGCGGTTATAATAAATCAGAAATTAGTATAATGATTGAATCGCCCCGAACCCTCTTCTTCGCAGCCTTCGCGACCTTCGCGGTTATAAAAACGACCTTCATATCAAGCCCATGAAACACGCTTCCGCCTTCAACGCGATTCCGTGCCTCTTGGCGGTTCTATTTGTCGCCGGCTGCACTTCGCGTCCGCCCGACCATGCCGCCGGCGCCGTCTCCTCCCCGCGGGCCGCCTATCTGTTCACCCACTTCACCGGCAACAGCACCGACGGCCTGCGCCTTGCCTGGAGCCGCGACGGTTATCAATGGGAACAACTTGGCGGCGGCTCCGGCTACCTGAAACCGCGCGTCGGCGAGTCCAAGCTCATGCGCGACCCCTGCGTCGCGCGCGGCCCCGACGGCGTTTATCACATGGTGTGGACGACCGCGTGGGACGGACGGACGATCGGCTACGCGTCCACGCGTGATTTCCTGCATTGGTCGGAGCAGCGCGCCCTCCCGGTCATGGCCGGCATCGACGGCACGCGCAATTGCTGGGCGCCCGAAATCCTTTACGACGACGGGCAAAAAAACTTCCTCATCTTCTGGTCGTCCACCGTCGAAGGCCGTTTCCCCGAGACAGCCGGCGCCTCGGAAAGCAATTATAATCATCGCATCTACTGCACGACCACGACCGATTTCCAGACTCTCGCGCCCGCCCGCGTCTTTTATGATCCCGGCTTCAGCGTCATCGACGCCACGCTCATCCGCGCGTCTGGCCGGTGGCATCTCGTGGTGAAGGACGAGACCGTGAACCCGCCCAAAAAACACCTGCGCATCGCCACCGGCGGCCGTGCCGCCGGCCCGTTCGCCGTGCCGCCCGGCCCGCCGGTCTCGCGCGACTGGGTCGAGGGGCCGGCGATTTTCCGGGCGGGCGGCGATTACCTGCTCTATTTCGATGTGTATCGGGAAAAGCACTACGGCGCGCTCCGCTCGCGCGACCTGCAAACCTGGGAGGATGTCACCGCGCAAATCTCCGTCCCCGCCGGGGCGCGCCACGGCACCATCATCGAAGTCCCCCAATCGCTCATCGACAACCTCATCGCCGCCGAACGCATCATGAATCGCCCGCCGCCCAACGCTTCGACACTGCTGCCTTAAATACTCGTTCTCGTTCTCTTACTCGTTCTCGTTCTCTTTTTTTTGAAGCGTTTAGAGAACGAGAACGAGTAAGAGAACGAGAACGATTGAAATACCTCTCACCATGAACACCCGCATCCTCCACCCGCTGCTCCTTCTCGCCGCGCTGCCCCTGTGTGCCAGCCCGGCCCCGCAAGCATCCGCGCCCCGGCCTGCCTGGGCCGATCCGACCCGCCAGAGCGAGGGGCTTGAAAAACCCTTTGCCACCATGGCCGTGTTTCCCGACGAAGCCTCCGCGCTCAAGCTGCGGCCAGAGCACTCGCCGTTCCACCGCTCGCTCAACGGCGAGTGGAAATTCCACTGGGTGCCGCGCCCGGAGGAACGTCCGCTCGATTTCTGGCAGCCCGCCTTCGACGACGCCGGCTGGAAAACCATGCGCGTCCCCGCCAACGTCGAGATCGAGGGCTATGGCGTGCCCATCTACACGAATGTCACCTATCCCTGGCGCGAGGTGAAACCGCCCGACATCGCCGGCGATTACAATCCCGTTTCCAGTTATCGCCGCGCCTTCGCGGTCCCGGCGGAGTGGCGCGACCGCGAAGTGTTTCTCACTTTCGAGGGCGTCAGCTCCTTCTTCACCGTCTGGCTCAACGGCCACAAACTCGGCTTCAACAAGGACAGCCGCACCCCCGCGACCTTCCGCCTCACGCCGCACCTGCGCGCCGACGGCGGCGAAAACCTCCTCGCCGTCGAGGTGTTTCGCTGGAACGACGGCTCCTACATTGAGGACCAGGATTTCTGGCGGCTGAGCGGCATCTTCCGCGATGTCAGCCTTTGGAGCACGCCGCGCGCGCACATCCGCGATTTCGTCGTCCGCACCCATGACCGCGCCGGCCCCGCCGCGCGCGATCGCGCGTGGGAAATCGAGGCTCGGGGCGAGTTGCGCTTTTATTCCGGCACGCCGGAGTCTGTATTCATAGACGCACTACTGCTCGACCCGGCGGGCCGCGAAATCGTTCGCGGACGGACCACCGTCGCCGCCGGCGACACATCATGGGAAGGGAAGGCCGCCGTCGCGAATCCCCGCCTTTGGTCCGCCGAGAGTCCCGATCTTTACACCCTCCTGCTCACGCTCAGGGACGCCGCCGGACGCGTCCTCGAAGTCATCCCGCAGCGCGTCGGCTTCCGCACCGCCGAGGTTCGCGGCGGACAGTTTCTCGTCAACGGCAGGCCCGTCCTCATCCGCGGCGTCAATCGCCACGAATGGGACCCCGATCACGGCTACGTCGTCCCGCGCGAGCGCATGATCGAGGACATCCGGCTGATGAAACAGCACAACCTCAACGCCGTCCGCACCAGCCACTATCCCAACGCCCCGGAATGGTATGCCCTCTGCGACGAATACGGCCTCTACGTGCTCGACGAGGCCAACATCGAGTCGCACGGCCAGCTCGGCGAGGCCTTCTCCGGACGCGCGCCCGCCCTCGCCGACCAGCCCGACTGGTTCGACGCGCACCTCGAGCGCGTCCAGCGCATGTATGAGCGCGACAAGAACCACGCCTGCGTCATCGGCTGGTCGCTGGGCAACGAGTGCGCCTTTGGCGAGGCTTTCCGCGCCGCCTACCGCTGGCTCAAGCAGCGCGACCCCCGCCCCGTGCAATACGAGGGCGACCGCAGCCACGAGTTCTCCGACATCATCTGCCCGATGTATCCGGCCATCGCCAGGGTGCTCAACTACGCCGCGCTGCCCCGCGAGAAACCCTTTATCATGTGCGAATACGTCCACACGATGGGCAACGCCAACGGCGACTTCCACGCCTACTGGCGCCCCATCTACGAAGGCGCGCCGCATCTTCAGGGCGGTTTCATCTGGGACTGGGTTGACCAGGGACTGCGCACCCCCGTGCCCGCCTCGCGCGCCATCGCGGAAATGGAAAACCCGAAATCCATCCCGCTCGATCCCGCGCTCGGCACCTTTTTCGCCTATGGCGGCGCCTTCGGCGCGCCCGGTCGTTTTCCCCACGACGGAAATTTCAGCGGCAACGGCCTCATCCACGCCGACCGCGTCCCCCATCCCGGCCTCGCCGAGGTGAAAAAAGTCCTTCAACCCATCCAAATGCGCGCCGCCGACCTTGCGCGGACCGAACCCGAGATTGAATTGACCAACTGGGCCGACTTCCAGAATGCCGCCGACTGGCTCGATGGCCGCTGGCGCATCGTCGCCGACGGGCGCGAGGTCGGGCGGGGCGAACTCGGCCCCGTTTCGCTGGCTCCGCGCGAGACGATGCGGCTGCCCGTCTCGTTTCCCTACGTCACGCCCGCGCCCGGCGTGGAATACTTTTTGGAAATCTCCTTTGTGCTTCGCCACGACACGCTCTGGGCGCGCGCGGGGCACGAGGTCGCCTGGGAACAGTTCAAGCTGCCGCAATCCGAGCCTGCCGCGCTCGTCGCGATTTCCGGCCCCGCGCCCGCGCTGGTGGAGACCGCCGGACGCATTGATGTCACCGGCCAGACTTTCGCGGCGTCCTTCGACCGCGCCACCGGCCTGCTCGTCTCGCTCAAAACCGGCGAGGTCGAGCTGCTCGAAAAACCGCTCGGCCCCCATTTCTGGCGCGCGCCCACGGACAACGACCGCGGCAGCAAGATGACCGCCACCGACGCGCCCAACCGCCGCGGCAACCCCTTCGCCCCCGCCCCCGCCGGCCTCTGGCGTTTCGCCCACGAGACCTGGGAGGCCGCCAAGGTCGAGGCCCGCCGGCTCGATGCGCCCGCCGCCGTGCAAGTCACCGCCGAGGGTGTCATCCGCGCCACCAACTGCTCCTGGCGCGTCGCCTGGACCCTCTATCCCACCGGCGATATTTTCGTGACCGCGCGGATGCACGATCCCCTGCGCCCCGCGCCCGAGCCTGTCCGCTTCGGCATGCAGACCACCCTGCGCGCCGGCTTCGACAACCTCGCCTGGCTCGGCAAAGGCCCGCACGAAACGTATTGGGATCGCCAGGACACCCGCGTCGGCCTTTACCGCGGCAAGGTGCGCGACCAGTTTTTCCCGTATCTCAAGCCGCAGGAAACCGGCAACCACGAGGGCGTGCGCTGGCTCGCGCTCACCGACGCGCGCGGTCGCGGCCTGCTGGCCGTCGCGGTCGAGCCGTTGCTCAGCGCCAATGCGCTTCACCAGACCACCGAGGACCTTTTCTGCGAGACGCAGAAGGCCGCCTATTATCCCTACCAGCTCCCGGCGCGCGACACCATCACGCTCAACCTCGACCTGCACCAGCGCGGCCTCGGCGGCGTCAACTCCTGGGGCGCGCTGCCGCACGACGAATTTCGCCTTGGCAACTGGCCGCTCACTTACACCTACCGCATCCGTCCCCTGGCCGGCGGAGAAGACCCCGCCGCGCTCGCCCGGCAGCGCTTCTAGCCGCCATTTTTCTCCTCCCATCGGCCATGCCGGATATGGCTTTGCGTCGGACCGCCCTCGGACGAAAAGATAAAGAACAAACCGGAAAAACCGACTCCACACCGCACCGCATTTCTTCATGACCACCCGCCATCCCTCCACCTGCCTCCTCGCCCTTCTCCTCGCATTCGCCGCCGCCGTTTCCGTCCGCCCCGCGTTTGCCGCCGCCGAACGCGCCTCCGCGACCGAAACTCCGCCCGCCCGCGAGCGCGTCACCTTCAACTCCGGCTGGCTCTTCACGCGCGGCGACCCCGCCCACGCCGGCGAGGCGCTCTCCTACGAACGCGTGAAACCCTGGGTGCTCCCGACCGGCGACGACTTGCTCAACGTCCCCCCGCCGCGCATGCCTCTTCCCGCGCACAATCCCGGCGCGCAGCCCGGCGGCGAAATCGCTTACACCCGCCCCGACTTCGACGACTCCGGCTGGCGCCGCCTCGACCTCCCGCACGACTGGGGCATCGAAGGCCCGTTCCGGCAGGAACTCTCCGGCGAGACCGGCAAACTCCCCTGGGCCGGCGCCGGCTGGTATCGCAAGCACTTCGACTCGCCCGCCTCGGACGCCGGACGCCGCGTCTGTCTCGACCTCGACGGCGCCATGTCCTACGCGCTGGTCTGGCTCAACGGACGCGCGATCGGCGGCTGGCCCTACGGCTACGCCTCGTGGCGCGTGGACCTCACGCCGCATCTGAAACCCGGCGAAAAGAACGTCCTCGCCATCCGCCTCGACAACCCGCGCGAATCCTCGCGCTGGTATCCCGGCGGCGGCATCTACCGCAACGTCTGGCTCGTCAAGACCGCGCCCGTCCACGTCGCGCAATGGGGCGTGTTTGTCACCACGCCCCGCATCACCGAAAAATCCGCCACCGTCGATGTCGCCGTCACTCTGGACAACAAATCCGCCGCCCGCGCCGAGGTGCGGGTCGCCGTGCGCCTCTTCGCCGCCGACGCCCACGGACGCCCCGCCGGCGCGCCCGTCGCCACCGCCGAGCCGCGCGCCGTGCGGCTCCCGCCCGGACGGCAGGCCAACGCCGCGCTCACCCTCGCCGTCGCCTCGCCCCGCCTCTGGAACCTGCGCGAACGCCACCGCTACGTCGCCGAGACCACCGTCACCGCCGCCGCCGCAAACGCGCCCGCCGCCGTCATCGACCGCGTTGAGACGCCCTTCGGTATCCGAAAAATAAATACCGACCCCGCGCGCGGCTTTTTCCTCAACGACGAACACGTCCCCATCCGCGGCGTCTGCCAGCACCACGACCTCGGCGCGCTCGGCGCCGCCGTCAACACCCGCGCCCTCGAACGCCAGCTGGAAATCCTCCAGGCGATGGGCTGCAACGCCATCCGCACCAGCCACAACCCGCCCGCGCCCGAGTTGCTCGAACTCTGCGACCGCATGGGCTTCCTCGTCATGGACGAACCCTTCGACTGCTGGGCCATCGGCAAAAAACGCGACGACTACAGCCGCGTCTTCGCCGACTGGCACGAGAAAGACCTGCGCGCCCTCGTCCGCCGCGACCGCAACCACCCCAGCGTCATCCAGTGGAGCATCGGCAACGAAATCCGCGAGCAATACGAGGCCGACGGCTGGAAACTCGCCGCGCACCTCGCCGCCATCATCCGCGAGGAAGACCGCACCCGCCCCGTCACCGCCGGCTTCAACCACATCCAGGCCGGCTATAACGGCTTCCAGAACGTCGTCGATGTATTCGGCTACAACTACAAACCGCAGGAATACGCGAAACTCCGCGCCGCGCACCCGCACCTGCCCCTCCTCGGCGCCGAGACCGCCTCGACCATCAGCTCGCGCGGCGAGTATTTTTTCCCCGCCAGCGACGACAAACTCGCCGGACGCGCCGATTATCAAGTCAGCTCCTACGACCTCCACGCCACCCCCTGGGCCACCACGCCCGACACCGAATGGCGCGCCCACGATGAAAACCCCGGCATCCTCGGCGAGTTTGTCTGGACCGGCTTCGACTACCTCGGCGAACCCTCCCCCTACAACGCCGACTCCACCAACCTCCTGAACTACTCCGACCCCGCCGAGCGCGCCCGCGCCGAACAAGAACTCGCCGCCCTCGGCAAAATCCTTGTCCCCTCGCGCAGCTCCTATTTCGGCATCATCGACCTCGCCGGGTTTCCCAAAGACCGCTACTACCTCTACCAGGCGCGCTGGCGCCCCGACCACCCGATGGCGCGCATCCTGCCGCACTGGAACTGGCCCGAACGCACCGGCCAAACCACGCCCGTGCACGTGTACACCAGCGGCGACGAAGCCGAACTTTTCCTCAACGGAAACTCCCTCGGACGCAAAAAACGCGCCCCGCTCGAATACCGCTTCCGCTGGGACGCTGTCACCTACGAACCCGGTGAATTGAAGGTCCTCACCTGGAAAAACGGACACCCGTGGGCCGAGGCCGCGCGCCGCACCACCGGCCCCGCCGCGAAACTCACGCTCGCCGCGGATCGCGCCACCCTTCGCGCGGACGGACAGGATATGTCTTTCATCACAGTGACGATCTCCGACCGGGACGGCCACCCCGTCCCGCGCGCCCGGAATCTCATCCGGTTTCATGTCACCGGCCCGGCTGAAATCATCGCGACGGACAACGGCGACGCCACCGATCACACCGCATTCCGCGCCACCGCGCGCCGCGCCTGCAACGCCCTCGCCCTCGCCATCATCCGAAGCCGTCCTGATTCGCCGGGAGCGATCACGCTCACCGCGGAAAGCGACGGCCTGGCCGGCGCCAAAATCGCTTTGCGCAGTGAGTAAACGGAGGGACGTCCAATTTTCGCGCCGCGCCATTCTCACCCGCGCCTTGCCGCTTTTCGCGGCTGGATGTGGGCGCCCTTGCGGTATTCGAGCGGCGCGACGTTGTAGGCCGTGTGGAACGCGCGGCTGAACGTATAGAC
>JAIRTK010000088.1 GCA_031254955.1 Opitutaceae bacterium | reverse complement strand
CGGGCGATGGCGTCCAACCATGCCATCTTGGAAATCCAGCGCCGCACCGGCAGCGCACCCCGCCAGCGGCTTCAGGGAACTGGCATGCCAACCTGGTTTGGGAAAAGCCGCAGCCGCGCCTGAAACCACAAGGGACGGCCCCCGCGACATTTTATACCTCATCCGAATGAGATTGATCCATTTTGAGGGACGGCCTCCGTGCCATCGCCCAAAAAGGACAGGCGCCGCTAAAGTCCCAAACGAGTTCAGAAATGGTATGAACACGAATGGCAAGGCGTTCGCGGCTCGACCCACTCGCCTTGCGCCCCTCGGGATTGCTAAATAGGTATTGATATTAGAGGGGGGCAGAACACAAAACAAACGAAGCAAGCTTTGGAGAGATTAAACCCGAAGAGATTAAAAAAACGATTCCGCGCTATTACGATCTGCCTCCACTGCCTTCGCTGCCCCAGCTGCCTCTGCGGCTGTCGCTGACACTTCGCCTGCAGAAATCCGAAAACAATCTATGTCTCGATGCTTCTGCTGCCGCCGTTGCCTCCGCTACCGCCGGACGTGCCTGCGACGAGCACGTCCACGCCGGCGGCGCGCCAGGCGGCGAGTGCGGATTCGGGCGCGCCGGCATCCGTCACCAAGTGATCGAAGGTCGCGGCGGGCGCGGTGACGAAGTTGGAGACTTTGCCGAGCTTGTCCGAGGCGGCGAGGATCACCGTGGTGGCGGTGTTTTCAATCATCACCGCCTTCACCGCCGCCTCTTCGTGCGAGGGATCGGTCATGCCCGCCTCCACGTCGATGCACGCGACGCCGAAGAAACCGATGTCGGCGCGAATTTTCCGGTAGCCGTCAATCGTGTCCGGCCCGGTGGCGACGATGCCGCGTTTGAGGACTTTTCCGCCGATGAGATGCACCTCGACCAGCGGCAGGTCGGCCAGCGCGGCGGCGGCCAGCGGGCTGTGGGTCACGGCGGTAAACGCCAGGTCGCGCGGCACCGCGCGCGGCACTTCGAGCACGGATGTGCCCGCGTCGAAAAACACCACCGTTCGCGGACGCAGGAACCGGATGGCGGCGGCGGCAATGGCGCGTTTCTCGGGCAATTGCGCGCGGGCGCGGGTGTTGAATTCAAGCTCGATGTTGGAACGCGGCACGGCGCCGCCGTGGACCTTCAGCAGCAGGCCCGATGCGGAGAGTTGCCGCAGGTCGCGGCGAATCGTGTCTTCCGAAACACCAAGCTCGCCGCTGAGTTCCGACGAAAGCACACGCCCCGCCGTGGCGAGCTTTTCCATGATGAAAGCATGACGTTCTTGGGTAAGCATGGTGGTCTTTGGATGTGCTTGTTTATGCGGGTTGTTGCATGATTATGCTTGAAAAAGCTGATTTATGGCCGAAATTGACCAAGATATTGACATGAAACAAGCAAATTCAGGCAAATTCAGACTGGCTGCGATTGATCTCGATGGGACTTTGCTCGGGCCGGATTCGCGTATCGGGGAGGCAAACCGGCGGGCCGTGGCGCGCATGCAAGCGGCTGGGGTGGAGGTTGTTCTGGCCTCGGGGCGGCATCACCACACCATCCGCCCGTATGCCGAATCGCTGGGCGGCATTCGCTGGCTGGTGTCCGCGCAGGGCGGGGAAGTGTCGGACTTGGCGCGCGGGCGCGTGCTGGAGCAACGATTTTTGGCGGCGGAGCACGCCCGCGAGGTGCTGGCGCTCGGACGCGCCTGGGGCTTCGCGGTGGTGGTTTATTCCGACGACGATGTGTTTGCGTGCGGGCTGGAATCGGAAGGGTCGGCGCTCCGGCATTACGAGGAACTGGCCGGGCGCCGTGTCGTGCGGGTGGACGAGGCCGGGTTGCTGGAGCGAAAGATTTTCAAGCTCATCTGGGGTGCCGATGCCGAGGCCATCGACCGCGCGCTCGCGGCGCCCGAGCTGGCGCGGACGCAGGCGACGAAGGTGCGCACCAGCGCGCGCATGTTGGAGTTTGTCCCGTCCGAGACGACCAAGGGCGCGGCCATGGCCGCGCTGGCGGCGCATCTCGGCGTGGATGCCGAGGATGCGCTGGGTTTTGGCGATGGCGACAACGACGTGGCGCTTTTTCGATGGGCAGGCGTGTCGGTCGCCATGCCGCACGGCACCCCGTCCGCAAGGGCGGCGGCGACCTTTGCCGCCCCGGAAGGCCCCCCGGAATCGGCTTTCGCGCGCGGCGTGGACGAATTATACAAACGATTTCCGTCCAGAATGGGATAACACGTCCGGAGCCAGAGCGGGACGGCGGCGGGGAGTGTTTTTTTAGTGCATTTTAGTGCACTGAGGTTACGCGAAGGCGGAATTTCGTAGGGCCTGGCCTTGCGTCTGGCCGCGCGTGCGTGGGAAGCCGCACAGGCAATCCGCAGCCTGATGCAAGGTCAAGCACTACGAAATTGGCCGCGCCGCGTAACTTTAGTTAGAGTGTGTCGTCATGAGATATTGAGCCAGAGGTAAAGACATCGGATTTGGACGGCGGCAAGGAAACTGGAGGCGTTTTTTACATAACGCGTGGCGATTCCCCGACAGCCCTTCAATTTCAGGATAGCGTTTCCCATCAGATGCCGCAGCTGATATAAATAACGGTCATAGGTTCTTGACGCCACCCGATGCGTGCGTGGTGGGAGTTCGCGCCAGCGACGCAAAAAAAAGAAACGCCAAACCCGACATCCAAAGGCGAGGCTGGCGCGCCCAAATAAAAAATGAAACCGAAGGGCTGAGACGACTTGCGGGACAATTTACGCGTATGTGCGAGGACTACGGCCGGCACTTTATTGTTTACCGCAAGGACATGGGCGGGCAAGCGAGGCATGACCTCACGGGCTTGCTGGGCACGTTGCGGCGCAAGAACCTGGGGCGCATCGGGGAGGAGGTGCCGGGAAGCGACTACCAGGGGCTGCAGCAATGTTTGTCGGACTCGCCCTGGGAGCATGGGCCGTTGATGGCGCAGGTGGCCGGCGAGGCGGCGCGGCAGCTCGGCGG
>JAIRTK010000175.1 GCA_031254955.1 Opitutaceae bacterium | reverse complement strand
TGCCGCCGGACAATTCTGGTATCGCCGCCTCCGCGCCGCGTTGCCGCGCGTGGCGGACGCCGATGTCTTCGGCCTGCTCTACCTCGGCGCGCTGGCGGTCACCGTCGCGGCCTCGGTGTTCACGACCGACTGGGGCGCGTTTCGCCCGACGCCCGCGCAAGGGCTTACGCTGGTTTACCTGGGCGTCGTCGCATCGGGCCTCTGTTTCTTCTGGTGGAACCTCGGCGCGACGCGCGTGAAGCTCGGCACGCTGGCCGTTTTCAACAACGCCAAGATTCCGCTCGGCGTCGCCGTGTCGCTCGTGTTTTTCGGCGAATCCGCCCACCTGCCGCGCCTCCTCGCCGGCGGCGCGCTGTTGCTGCTTGCCATTCTGGTCGTCGAGAAGAAATAACCCCGTCGTGCCATGAACAGAACCCTGCGCCTCCTTCGCACAATCCCCGCCCTCGCTGTCGCGGCAGCCTTCCTTCGTGCCGACGGCGTCAAGCCCGCTGTCCCGCGCTACGATGTCGCCGCCTATGTGTGGCCCTCGTGCCACGACGACCCGCGCGGTCGCGCCCTCCTCTGGCCGGAGGGAACGGGCGAGTGGGAGGTCATCAAAAAAGGCACCCCGCGCTTCCCCGGACACTATCAGCCGCGCCAGCCGCTCTGGGGGCACGAGCCGGACGACGACCCGCGCGTCGTCGAGCGCTGGATAGACATCGCCGCCGCCCACGGCGTCAACGTATTCGTCTATGATTGGTATTGGTATGACGGCGGCCCGTTCCTTGAGGACGCGCTCAACAACGGCTTCCTCGGCGCGCGCAACAACCTGCGGATGAGCTTCTATATCATGTGGGCCAACCATGACGTGAAGCGCAACTACTGGAACGTCCACCTCCACAAGGACGACGAATCATTGCTCTGGCGCGGCATGGTGGACATGGACAATTTCAGGCAAATCGTCGCGCGCGTCATCACCCAATACTTCGCCCGCCCCAATTACTACAAGGTGGACGGACGCCCGCTGTTTTCCATTTTCAGCATGGAGAAATTGCTGGAAGGCTTCGGCGGCGACGAGGACGCCGCGCGGCGCGCGCTGGATTATTTCCGCGACGAGGTGAAAAAAGCCGGCTTCCCCGGCCTGCACCTCCAGATGAACCAGGGCGGCGGCGGAGGATGGACCGCGAAACGCGCCGCCACCGCGCGCAAGCTCGGCATTGACAGCGCGGCCTCTTACAACATGGGCGGCTTTGACGAGGACTATCTTGTCCACGGCGCGAAGGCCGTCTCGCTACGCGAGCGGAGCGCCGCCGCGCTCGGCGACATCCCGCTCTTCCCGTGCGTTTCAATCGCTTGGGACGACACCCCTCGCTTCCCGAAAAAAGGCATGAGGGACGTCACGCACTACCACGACACGCCGGAGAGTTTCGCCATGCTGCTGCTCAAGGCTCGCGACTACGCCGACCGGCATCCTGGCCGGCCACGGCTGATAAACATCAACGCTTGGAACGAATGGGTCGAGGGCAGTTATCTGCTGCCCGACATGCGTCACGGCTTCGGCTATCTTGAGGCCGTGAAAGCGGTCTTTGTTGACGGAAAACACGACCGCTTCATGAAAGCGCCCGACGATCATCCGTCCGGATGACAATGACGCGCGTGGCGCGCCAAAGCACGAACGGCGCAGACCGGTTCCCCGTCAAATTACGCCTGGGCCGGCAGAGCGGCCGATGGGGCGCGGGATGAAAACGGGCATCACCGCACCAAGAAAAATTCCTTCACCTGCGCGAGCACGTCGGCGCGCGGCACGTCCTGCTCGGTGCGCGCGGTGAGGTCGCGGATTTTCACGACCCCCTTGGCCAGTTCGTCGCCGCCGTAGATCAAGGCCAGCTTCGCGCCGGATTCGGCGGCGGCCTTGAATTGTTTGCCGAAGGCCGTGTCCTTCATCGGGTATTCGACCCGGAAGCCCGCCGCGCGCAACGCCTGGATGTCCCCAAACGCCGCCAGCCGCTCCCGCGGGCCGCCGATCACCACGCAGATGTCCGGCGCCTGCACCAACGCGGGCATCAGTCCGCGTTGCTCAAGCAGCAGCGCGAATGTCATGTCACCGATGGCGAAGCCGACCGCCGGCATGTCGGCGTAGCCGAGTTTGCCCGTGAGATTGTTGTAGCGACCGCCGCCCGCGAGCGCGCGCAATTCCCCTTTGCGGTCAAACGCCTCGAACACGAAGCCCGTGTAGTAGGCCAGTCCGCGCACGACGCCGAGGTCCACGCCCACGTAGTCGCGCAGGCCCATCGCTTCGAGATTGCCCAGCAGCGCGCGCCAGTCGGCAAGGCGGGCGGCGAGGTTTTTGTTGTCCAGACCGGCAAGCGCGGCTTCGAGCGCGGCCAGCGTTTTGATTTGGAGAAAGGCCAGGACCTTTTCCTTGATCACGGGGTCGAGCGGCGCGCCGAATTGCCCGGCGCAGGGCTTGAACGCGTCGTCGCCGATTTTCTCATATTTATCAACGGCGGCGAGGATGGCGCGCGCGCGCGGTTCGTCGAGGCCGAGCGCCTCCAGATAGTGGAACCAGAGGTTGCGGTCGCTCAGGCGGATGAAAAAATCCTCGGCGGTGAGGCCGAACGCGCGGAGGCATTGCGCGAGCAGCGCGATGAGTTCGGTTTCCGCCTCGATGCCTGGCTCGCCGAAGATGTCGGCGTTGAACTGGAAAAAACAGCGCCCGCGCCCTTTTTGCATGCGTTCGTAGCGATAAAATTCGCCGATGCTGAACCACTTGATCGGGCGCTTGAGCGAGGCGGCCTTGTCGCCGACGAGGCGGCAGACGGTGGGCGTCATCTCGGGCCGCAGCGCGACCTCGCGCCCGCCCTTGTCGGTGAAGCTGAAAAGTTGCGCCTCGATCTCGTCGCCGGATTTGGCCTTGTAAAGCGCGAGCGGTTCGAGCACGGGCGCGTCGTATTCGGAAAATCCAAACACATGCGCAGTTTGCCGCCAGAGGCGGAAAAGGTGGTTCCGGCGCGCAAGGGCGTCGGGATAAAACTCACGGAAGCCGGGCAGGGTCTGGAACGTGGACATACGAATCGACCACCGTGTGAATTGCCCGCCATCAGGGCGAACAAAAATTTGCGGCAAGCATCGAGGGTGGCATCGAGAGCATCGGGAGCATCAAGAGCATCGGCGCATCGAGGGGCAGCGAGAGTGGCACTCCAAACCGGGGCCACCCCCTCTTTATTCTTTCCTCTTTATCTTTATCTTTATCTTTCGTCAGGAAAGGGAAGGAAGGCTGAGGGGGATGAGGGAGAGGAGAGGATAAAGATAAAGATAAAGAATAAACGGTTCCTCGCTATTTTGAATGGCTGATACCCTTTCCTGATGAAAATCCCACTAAGGAAGCCGTTAAGGGTAGGGCGCACGGCTGTCTGACCAAGGAGGTTTTTACGTTTTGTTAATGGCTTACTTATAGAGAGAAGTGGATAAAAGGATGTGTCCTTGATTTGATTTCTGGATGGGGAGATTTGCGCCGCAATGGCGCAATGAACTATGGACGAACTGTTCTGGCCCAGATTCT
>JAIRTK010000534.1 GCA_031254955.1 Opitutaceae bacterium | reverse complement strand
GGGGGGGGATGGGAGGGAGAAGGGGAAAAAGGAGCTTTTGGCGCCTCCCTGAAAACTGCCCTCAAACAAAACGGCGCCCTCATTTCGCCGCCAGCTCGAACACCACGGCGGTCGTGTTGTCGCGGCCCGAGGCCGCCACGGACTCCTCCACCAGCCGCCGCGCGGGCGGCAGCGCGGCTTGCGCCGCGGGCGGCTCGCGCAGCAGCCGCTCCAGCCCCGAATCCCACATGCCGTCCACAAGCCCGTCGGAGCAGATGACAAAACGGTCGCCCTCCAGCAGGTTGACCGCGCCGATCTGCGGCTCGATGTGCTGGTTGCCCGCGCCGAGCGCCTGTTGCAACGAGCTGCGCCCGGGATGCGCGCGCGCCTCGTGCTCGGTGATGCGCCCCGTGCGCCGGAGCCAGCCGACGTGGCTGTGGTCGTGCGTGAGCTGCGTGAGGCCGCCGGACGCGGGCAGGTAATAAATGCGGCTGTCGCCGATGTGGCAAAAATACATCCACTCCGGCGTGACCCAGCACAGGCTGAGCGTCGCGCCCATGCCCGCGCATTCCTCGTAGCTTTCGCCGAGCGCGACGAGCGAGGCGTGGATTTGGTCAAACAACTCTTCCAGGATGTCGCTGAAGCCGCTCGACAGGCCCATCGCCGCGACCTTGAAGCTGCGCGGGAGCAGCTTCGTGATCTCGTCCACCGCGATGCGGCTGGCAAACTCGCCCGCCTTCTCGCCGCCCATGCCGTCGCTCACCGCGAAGACAAAATCCGACCCGCCCAGCGGCGCCTCGCCAATCTTGCCGAGGTAGCGCACTTCGTCCCTGTCGAAGTTGAGCGCGAGAAAGCTGTCCTCGTTGTTGCGACGGAAGCGCCCGGTGTGCGTCATGCCCGACCAGCGCAGGTGCCATGACGGGGAAGGCGCGGGGGCCGGTGGCGCGCCGCCGCCGTCATGGAGGGGCGTCGGTCCTGCTGGGGTTGGCGGCAAATCATTCATCGGGAGGGGGCGGTTTGAGCGACACGCCCGCATGAGGGCCGTCGAGAAAAGTGGCAAACTCGAAATCAATGACACAAAACCTCCCGTCGCGAATGCGATAGGTGATGTTGCGCAAAAACGGGTCCTCGTGGCGGATGCCGAACGGCTCCAGCGCGGCAAACACCTCCTTGACCCGCTCCTCGTTCATGTGCTCGACGCGCCCGCCGCAATTGTCAGTGATCAACAGCAACCGCTCCGGATCGGTCTCCAACACGCGCGGCACGAAGTCGCACCCGCGCTCCTCCAAATGCCGCAACGCCCGCACCTCGTTCTCGAAACGCTCGCGCGCCTGATGCCCGCGAAAGGTCTTGTGCACCCTGCCGTCGTAGCCGATGCGCACCGTGGCGCGGCGGGTGTCCTTTACCTCGTGCATATGGAAATGGATGCCATCGAATCGGTGCGCAGTAAAACCACTTGTCCGCCGACGGCAAGCCATGCGTTTCCAAATTCGCCCGCCCCTCCCCAAAAAAGCCCGGCGCGCGCCGGCATCGTGCAGGCGCGGAAGCGCCGCAACCCCCCGACGCACCACCTCGGTCGTAACGCAGACTGTAGCGCAGACTTCCAAGTCTGCTTCATTCCACGCAAACGCCGCGTGCTCGACAAGTTTGCTTCCGAACGAAGCGAAAAGCCTGACAACCCGCGCTACGACAGCAGCGCGTAACCTCAATTAATTAAGCCCCCCCATAATGCGGTTTCCCCAATCTCCCCAATCTCCGCATTCTCCGCATCCCCCGTGCCTTTCGCCCCATCCGCCCCCCCCGTATCCTCCGCGCCCCCTGCATCCTCCACCCTCCCCGCCCTCTTCACCCCCTTCACACCCTCCGCATCCTTCGCCCCCTTCGCGCCCTTCGCACCCTTCGCGGTTAATTTTCAATTTCACATCACCATGCTCGCCAATTGGCATGTCCTGTGCTTTTACACCCTTGCCAAAAATCCCTTTCCCGGAAACGGCGGCGAGTCCATCGCCCCGTCCCGCAAGCGGACGGAGGCAGCCCAACCATACCAACACACACACACAGAACCCACGTCCACATCCATGGCAAAACTCAAACTCGAATACATCTGGCTCGATGGCTACACCCCCATTGCCAATCTCCGCGGCAAAACCAAAATCGTCGAAGGAGACCCCGCCAAACTCGCCCTCGCCGACATCCCCGTCTGGGGCTTCGACGGCAGCTCCACGCAACAGGCCGAAGGCCGCAGCTCCGACTGCCTCCTGAAACCCGTCGCGCTCTATCCCGACGCCGCCCGCAAAAACGGCTTCCTCGTCATGTCCGAGGTGCTTCTGCCCGACGGCACGCCCCACCCCACCAACACCCGCGCGACCATCCTCGACGACCCCGACACCTGGTTCGGCTTCGAACAGGAATACTTCTTTTTCAAAAACGGACGCCCCCTCGGCTTCCCCGCCGAAGGCTTCCCGCCCCCGCAAGGCCGCTACTACACCGGCGTCGGCTACAGCAATGTCGGCGACACCGCCCGCCAACTCGTCGAAGAGCACCTCGACCTCTGCCTCCACGCCGGCATCAACCACGAAGGCATCAACGCCGAAGTCGCCAAAGGCCAGTGGGAATTTCAAATCTTCGGCAAAGGCTCGAAGACCGCCGCCGACGAAATGTGGGTCGCCCGCTACATCATGGAACGCCTCGGCGAAAAACACGGCATCGACATCGAATGGCGCTGCAAACCCATCCTCGGCGACTGGAACGGCTCCGGCATGCACTCCAATTTCTCGACCAAGTTCATGCGCGAAAAAGGCGGCAAGGACTACTTCGAGAAGCTCATGGACGCGTTCCGCAAGCACCACGACGAACACATCGCCGTTTACGGCCCGGACAACCACCTGCGCCTGACCGGCCTGCACGAGACGCAATCCATCGACAAATTCAGCTACGGCCTGGCCGACCGCGGCTCCTCGATCCGCATCCCGCACGCGTTTGTCAACAACGGCTACAAAGGCTACCTTGAAGACCGCCGCCCCAACTCCGCCGCCGACCCCTATCTGGTCGCCTCGCGGATTCTGAAAACGATCTCCACCGTCCCGACAAACTGAGCCGAACCGCACCTCCCCGTGCCCCTGTTCATCCCCGTCGCCGCCCAAATGACACGGACACCCCGTCTGTAAGATTGCGTGACACGAACGACCCGCCCGTGGAGTTGCGTGACACAGACGACCCGCCCGTAAGATTAAAGCCCTTCCGTCTTATTGTGTCGCCACCCGCAAGAGGACAGGCGCGGAAGCGCCGGTA
>JAIRTK010000171.1 GCA_031254955.1 Opitutaceae bacterium | reverse complement strand
GCGAGCATGTGCGGCGCGTCGAAGTCGGGATAGCCGGGCAGGCGGCGGAGCGTGACGGTGGACACTTCGTTGGCGGGCGCGGGGTTGACGGATTCGACGGCGCCGATGGAGTGCGGCAGAGGGTCGTAGTCGAAGCGGAAGCGGCGGAAGGTGACGCGCCGGCATTCGTTCATGCGGATGGCGCCGGCGGTGGGGGTCTGGATGATGAAGAGGGAGTCGTTGCCGTCGAGGATGAGGTCGTCGCGTTTTTCGAGCATGATGAGGTAATCGCCCTCGGCGGGTTTCAGCCGGTAGGTGGTGTTGGGCGCGAAGGTGATGAGCGAGGAGGCGGGCGCGGCGTCGATGGTGGCGCGGATTTGCTCCAGCGTGGCGCCGGCGGGGATGGCGATGGTGTGCGCGGGCGCGTGGAGTTTATAGACGCGCGTGGCCGACCACGGGCCGGCGCGTCCGTCGGCGGCGAGGGCGCGGGTGCGCCAGAAGCGCGTGGCGGGGTAAAGCGGCTTGAGGGGGACGAAGCGCGGTGTCTCGACGCGCGTGACGGGCACCACGACTTTCTTGTAGTCGTAGTCGGCGGCGATCTCGATTTCGTAGGCCGCCGCGCCTGGCTCGGGTTCCCAGGTGAAGCTGGGGTGTTGGACGATGCCGGAAGAGTTGTGCGCGGGGTGGAGGGCGGAGGGAAGGGCGGGGGGAAGGGCGGGGGAGGGTAGGGCGCGCGGGGGGCGTGCGCGTCCCGGAATGCTCGCGGGCGAGTTGTTCGCGGTATTTTCGGGGGCGCGGATGTGGCCGGGGTCTCGCTTCGTTTGGGAATTGTTTGCGAGGTCGCGGGCTGGAAAGCCTGCGCTCTTGGGCATGGGCGGGACGCCCGTGCCGGCGCGCGAGACGACGCATGCGCTTCCCGGAAGAAGGGCGAGGGCGAGGGCGGCGAGAAGGGGCGCGGTTGAGGTGAGGGTGCGGGAGGTCACGGGCGGTTATTTTGGGCGGTGGTGTTGTCGCTGTTGGTGATGGCGAGGCGTTGTTCGGCGGAGGTCAGGCGGGGGTCGCCGGCGGTGTCGTTGTCCGTGATGAGGCAGTCGCGGGTGTTGTCGGCGAGGATGGCGATGTTGGGGGCGTCGGGGGCGAGGAATTTCGCGCCGGGCGCGGCGGTGATGGTGTTGCCCTTGATGACGCAATCCGTGGCGCTGCGCAGGAGGATGGCGCGGTAATTCCAGTCGGTGATGGTGTTGTTTTCGATGCGGATGTCGCGGTGCAGGCGCGCGGGGAGCGGGGCGGGGCCGGTCTTGGGGCGAAATTCCGCAGAGGCGTCGGCGAGGTTGCGGAGGTTGACGACGATGCTGCCGGCGCCCGTCGAGGAGGCGTCGAAGGCCGAGGCGGAGATTTTGTTGCGGGCGATGAGCACGCGTTCGCTGTGCAGGCCGTTGGCCCAGGCGTGCGGTTCGTTGAGGAGGGTGATGGCGGCATTGGACGAGCCGGTGATGGTGTTGCCGGTGATGACGCCGTCGATGGAGCGGGCGATGACCGAATAGCGGCGGACGGAGGTGAAGGTGTTGTTTTTCACGACGAAGCCGGCGTTGACGCGGGTGCGGTTGAAGAGCTGGGTGTTTTTCCACCAGGTCGCGTCGCCCATCGGGAAGGCGGGCCGGGATTCGAGCGCGGGCGTGAAGGTGATGTCCCACTGGCGGTTGGCGGCGGGTTTGACGGCGGTGACGGTGCGCGTGGCGCCGATGGTTTGTCCGTCGAAGGGGTTGAAGATGACGAAGGCGTCGCCGGGCCGGAGGTTCATGAAGGTGCCGGCGACGGTGAGCGTGCCGGGCGCGGGATTGGCGGCGATGGCCATGCCTTTGTTGTAGAGCGCGACGCCGTCGTCGCCGATGCTGTCGAAGGTGCAGTCCTCGATCCAGGGGCCGATGAAGTTGGCGCGGATGTGGGCGCCGTCGGCGTTGCCGGCGTAGAAGCGGGTGGCGTCCTTGAGTTTCGAGCCGCTGGAGAGGATTTTGAGGTCGGAGGTGTTGATGCCGCTGAAATGGGCGGAGGGGCAGGCGTGGGTGATGACGCGGTCGAAGGTGATGTCGTCGCAGCCGTCGTTGGCGGAGCAGAGGCCGCGTCCGTGGTTGCGGGCGAAGATGATGACGCGGTCGCCTTTGGCGAAAAACTTGCCGTGGTTGGCGTGGGGGATGCCGACGGAGAAGAGGTCCGCGTCCGCAGGGTGGCGCGTGACTTTCGCGCCGGGGAAATTCACCACGAGCGGCGAGCCGGACTTCACGCGTCCGGGGATGGCGGGGTCGAGGATCATGCCGAAGGACCAGTTGGCGAGCATGTGCGGCGCGTCGAAGTCGGGATAACCGGGCAGGCGGCGGAGCGTGATGGTGGAGGGGGTTTCCTTGGCGGCGCCGGCGGGCGCGGGGTTGATGGATTCGACGGCGCCGATGGAGTGCGGCAGAGGGTCGTAGTCGAAGCGGAAGCGGCGGAGGGTGACGCGCCGGCAGTCGCGCAGGGCGACGGCCCCGGCGGTGGGGGTTTCGATGATGAAGAGGGAGTCGTTGCCGTCGAGGATGAGGTC
>JAIRTK010000170.1 GCA_031254955.1 Opitutaceae bacterium | reverse complement strand
TGTCGCCGCTTTGGGCGGGCCGACAGGTCGGCCCGGACCGTTTTTCCCTGGGCTTTTCTCGGGCGGCGGGGCGGCGGGGCGGCGCGACAGGTCGCGCCGTCAAAAGCGGCGACAGGTCGCCGCACTCCATAAAAGACCCGCCGCGTAACATCAGTTTTTAATGATGTTTTCAGGTCATCACAAGGGCGCGGAGTGTATAAGGGGCTCATGGGACTCATGGGGGGCGTCTTTGCTCGGGTTGTTTTGTCGGGCATTTTTATTTTCCCGCGCGGTGGATTTTGCCGAAATAGAGCATGAGCCAGGCGGCGAGGTGGAGGAAGGCCATGAGGGTGAACCAGAGGCCGTAGCCGCCGCCTTGGACGGCGCGGAGGACGGGGCCGAAGATGAAATCGACGGCGCGGTCCAGAAAGCCGGAGGGGGCGGAGGCGACTTTTTCGCACATGGAGCCGACGAGGGTGTTCATGATGATTCCGCCGACGGTGCTGCCGGCGGCGACGACGCCGAAGACGGCGCCGAGGCATGCCTTGGGCACGGTGTCCACCACGAGCGAGGAGATGTTGATCAGCCACGCGAGCGCGACGATGATGGTGACGGCGGCGAGGGCGATGGTCATCCCGAGGCCGGACACGCGGGTGATGAGCAGCGAGACGGGCATGACGAGCGCGCAGCCGAGCATGATCCACAGGCGGCTGGCGGCGGGCGCGCGACCGCGTTTGATAAGCAGGCCGGAGAGCAGGCCGCCGGCCACGGAGCCGACGCCGGCGGCGGCATACACGATCCAGGTGATGTTAAGCTGGCTTTGCGTGAGGCCGCGGTCGCTGAGCAAAAACTTGGGGAACCAGAATTGATAAAAATACCACGCGGGGTCGGTGATGAGGCGTCCGAGCAACAGGAGCCAGACGACGCGCGAGGAGAAGATTTTGCGCCAGCCCCAGGGTTTTTCGTCGGACGAGACACCGGTGGCGGCGGCTTCGGCGGCCTCGGAGTCGGCGAGCAGTTTGAGTTCCTTGTCCGTGGCGAAGCGCGATTGCTTGGGCTGGCGGTAGAGCAGCATCCACGGGATGAGCCAGAGCAGGCCGGCGGCGCCGGTGAGGATGAAGGCCAGGCGCCAGCCCGCGCCTTCGCCGAGGAGGCTGGAGACGACGGGCAGGCGTCCGGCGTAGTCAAAGTCGTTAAGGGCGTTGGCGATGAACGGCGCGATGATGGCGCCGGCGGTGGAACCCATGGTATAAACGCCGATGGCGAGCGCGCGTTCGTTGGCGGGGAACCATTCGGAGACGGATTTCGAGGCCGCCGGCCACACGCCGGCTTCGCCGAGGCCGAGGCCGAAGCGGAAGAAGCCGAGCGAGCGGAAGCCGTGCGCGGCGGCGGTGCACATGTTGAACACCGACCAGAACGCCACGAACACCGCCATGCCCACGCGCGTGCCCAGTTTGTCAATCATGCGGCCCGACACGAGGTAGGAGATGGTGTAGGCGACGAGGAAGATGTTGACGATGTTGGCGTAGTCGCGTTCGCCGAGGCCGAGGCTGTCCTGAATCGGCTTCGCGAGAATGGAAAGCGTCTGGCGGTCGATGTAGTTGAGCACCGCCGCCAGAAAGACCAGCGCGATGATGAACCAGCGGAAGTTAGGGATTTTCATGAATGTGGGTGGTGGTGGTGGTGGTGGTGGGTTTCGGAATGCGGGACGGGCGGGTTAGGGGGCGGGGAGGCGGGCGGTGGTGGCGGCGAACAGGAGCGCGGGCTTTCCATCCCGCGACGGAGCGGAGAGGTTCCGGGCAAAGCGGGAGGTCTGCCTTGTTTGCGTTTTTCGTGCTTCCGAGGATGGCTTGGGCAGGGGGGCCGTGTTTTCGTGGCGCAATTTCCCGGAAACATGGTCGCGGGCTGGAAAGCCCGCGCTCCTGGGCGCACGCGTCCCGGAAGGTGCGGGACTCGTGCGCGCTCCTGAAGATGGGCGAGGGCGAGGGCGGCGGGAAGGGGCGCGGGTGAGGGGAGGGTGCGGGTGGGGGAGGGAGTCATGGGCGGTTGTTTTGGGCGGTGGTGTTGTCGCTGTTGGTGATGGTGAGGCGTTGTTCGGTGGTGGCGAGGCGGGGGTCGCCGGCGGTGTCGTTGTCCGCGATGAGGCAGTCGCGGGTGTTGTCGGCGAGGATGGCGATGTTGGGGGCGTCGGGGGCGAGGAATTTCGCGCCGGGCGCGGCGGTGATGGTGTTGCCCTTGATGACGCAATCCGTCGCGCTGCGCAGGAGGATGGCGCGATGGTTCCAGTCGGTGATGGTGTTGTTTTCGATGCGGATGGCGCGGTGCAGGCGCGCGGGGAGCGGGGCGGGGCCGTGCTTGGGGCGAAATGCCGCAGAGGCGTCGGCGAGGTTGCGGAGGTTGACCGCGATGCCGCCGCCCGCCGCCGAGGAGGCGTCGAAGGTCGAGGCGGTGATTTTGTTGCGGGCGATGAGCACGCGTTCGCTGTGCAGGCCGTTGGCCCAGAAGTTGGGTTCGTTGATGAGGGTGATGCCGGAGTTGGACGAGCCGGTGATGGTGTTGTCGGTGATGACGCCGTCGGTGGCGCGGGCGATCACGCCGTAGCGGCGGACGGAGGTGAAGGTGTTGTTTTTCACGACGAAGCCGGCGTTGACGCGGGTGCGGTTGAAGAGTTGGGCGTTTTTCCACCAGGTCGCGTCGCCCATCGGGAAGGCGGGGGCGGCGGTTTCGAGCGCGGGCGTGAAGGTGATGTCCCACGAGCCGGCGGTGGCGGGGGTTTTGCCGGCGGAGGCTTCGTCGGCGCGGGCGGCGGATTGCTGCCAGTGGCCGGGCGCGGCGGCGGCGGCGGCTTTTTCGCCGGCGGGTCTGACGGCGGTGACGGTGCGGGGCGGGCCAAAGAGCTGTCCGTCGAAGGGGTTGAAGATGACAAAGGTGTCGCCGGGCTGGAGGTGCATGAAGGTGCCGGCGACGGTGAGGGTGTCGGGCGCGGGGCGGGCGCCGATGGCCATGCCTTTGTTGTAGAGCGCGACGCCGTCGTCGCCGATGCCGTTGAAGGCGCAGCTTTCGATCCAGGGGCCGAGGTGGTTGGCGCGGATGTGCACGCCGTCGGCGTTGCCCGCGAAGAGCCGGGTGGCGTCGCGCGGCAGCGAGGCGCAGGAGAGGAGTTTGAAATCGGTCGAGCCGATGCCGACAAATTGCAACCCCGGCGCGGCGTGGGTGACGATCCGGTCCAGGGTGATGTCCGCGCAACCGGCGTCGGCGGCGCACAAGGCGTTGCTGTGGGCGCGGGCGAAGATGATGACGCGGTCGCCTTTGGCGAAAAACTTGCCGTGGTTGGCGTGGGGGATGCCGATGGAGAAGAGGTCCGCGTCCGCGGGGTGGCGCGTGACTTTCGCTCCGGGGAAATTCACCACGAGCGGCGAGCCGGACTTCACGCGTCCGGGGATGGCGGGGTCGAGGATCATGCCGAAGGACCAGTTGGCGAGCATGTGCGGCGCGTCGAAGTCGGGATAGCCGGGCAGGCGGCGGAGCGTGACGGTGGACACTTCGTTGGCGGGCGCGGGGTTGACGGATTCGACGGCGCCGATGGAGTGCGGCAG